>JAJDAI010000972.1 GCA_029261955.1 Deltaproteobacteria bacterium
CCCCCGGCATCGCGGCCATGGCGCACCGCGGCTGGTTCAACCACCTGGAGGCGGCGGTCTTCACGGTCGGTGCCCTGCTCGCCCTCGGCCACCGACGCAGCGGCCTCGCCGGCCTGCTCTTGGGCCTGGCCGTCTTCTTCCAGCTGAGCGCGCTGCCCGTCGCAGCGACCCTGCTCGTGGGGAGCCTCGCGCTCGCCGGGCGGGCCGAGTTCTCCCGGCCTCGCCTGCTGATCGGCGCCGCCCTCGGCTGCGTCCCGAGCCTGGCGGGGGCACTGACAGCGGGGCTCGTCTCCGACACGGGGGCGTCGGACGCCGGCTGGACGGGCTTCGGCGCCTTGCTGGCCTCGCTCGGATCGCTGCTGATCGAGCACGGCCCCCGCCTCTGGGGCTTCTCGGAGGCGCTCCGCCCCGGGAGCCTCATCACGGGAGCCGTCTTCAGCCTCGTGCTCCTGGCCCTCGGGGTGGCGGGCGCGCGCGTGGGGGGGCCCCTCGCGCGGATCGCGCTGCTGGGGGCCGGCGGCCACCTGGCCGGTTGCCTGGTCTCGGGTCTGGACCTGTCCCAGGCGCGCTACCTCGCCCCCGTGTGGCCGCTCTTGCTCGTCGCGGCGGCCCCGGCGTTCAGGACGGCACGCGGGAGCGCCGCGGCGGGGGTCCTGGTGCTGCTCGGTCTGCTGCCCTTCGCGGAACAGCCGTCCGAGCCCCGGAACCAACCCGACGCCGTGCGCTTCGAGTTCGCCATGAGCGGGGCGTCCCTGCTCGTGCACGAGCCGATGAGGGAGCGCTGGCTGGCCGCGAGCTCGCCCGGGCGCCTCGCAGCCATCCGCTCGCACCCCGAGGCGGCCTGGGATCTCGCCCGCCTGCACGGCCGGGCTGCGGTCGGGGCCCGCGGTGCCACCTGGATGGTCGATGGTCGGGCGCTGTCCCCCGGTCTGTCCGGCGCCTACTGGATGGGGCTCGGGGAGGCCCTGGCCCAGCCCAACGGCCGCGACATGCCCTACACCTGGCTCCGGCAAGCCCCCGAAGGACCGAACCTGCCCGAGCCCGAACGGCGGCGCATGGGCTGGGTGGTCGGGGGCATGGATCACGAGGGGCAGGGGCTGAGCCAGCTGCCGGACGACGACCCGACCCTCTGCATCGCGGCGGGCGTCTGGCTCATGGAGACCGGCCACCGCTCGGGGCCCCCCTGGCAGCGAGCCCGGGAGCACTGCTCGACCGCGACCCTGGCGGCAGGCTGGGGCGTGGCCCTGGCACCCCGCCTCCGACCGCGCGGTGAGCGACCGACCGAGATGCCCCAGCTGAGCTGGTGGTGGACGGATCACGAGGTCTCCGCGGCTGACCAGGCGGCCTTCACCTGCGCCCTGGTCGAAGAGCTGCGGCTGCAACGCGAGCTTGTCGCCCTCCCCCACCTGCCCCTGCGCTGCCTGCCTTGATCGCTTCTCGCCGCGCCTCGCGCGTGGCACCCTCCGCGCGAAGCCGACCTGGATCGCGCCCCGAGGCGCCCGCCGGAGACCGAGCGATGACCGACCGCAGCTCCCTGCTCATGCCCGCCCTCGCCCTGTGTGTGGGCGCTGCCCTGCTCGCCCTGGTGATGGCCTCGCCCGAAGCCACGGACGGCGCCTCCACCGACGAGGTCGCAGCGCTCCGCGCGGAGGTCGCCGAGCTGCGGGCGGAGGTCGCCCAGATGAAGGCGTCCCGCCCCGGCCGTCGAGCCGATCGAGCCGGGCGCAGCGAGCGCCGTCGCCCTGCCTCGGGAGCCGCGATGGCCGCCGCAGACGGAGGACCTGCCGCCCAGGCCGCGCTGGTCGAGGTCCTCGAGTCGGACGATCCCGGCGTGCGCGAGAGCATCGGCAGCGTGGTGCGCGACGAGCTCGAGCAGGAGCGCGAGCAGCGCTGGGAACGCCGGCAGCAGCGCTGGGCCGAGCGCCAGCAGCGGCAGATCGACGAGCTCGCCGAGCAGGTGGAGCTCAGCCCCGCCCAGCAGGAAGGCGTGCTGGAGCTGATGAGCACGGAGCGTGAGACGATCAGCCAGGCCTTCCGGGACGCCCGCGAGAACGGCAGCTTCGACGAAGCCCGGGAACTCGCGCAGCAGACCCGCGACGACACGGCCGCAGCGGTGCGGAGCCTGCTCGAGGACGAACAGTACGAGGCCTGGACCGCGCAGCGGGAAGAAGAGCAGGCCAGACGGGGTCGCTGAGCGGCCCGCCGCCCTTCGCACAGGCGCCGCGTCACGCACTCCCCGATCCGCGTGGGGGGATCCCCCACAGCCGCACAGGCCCACTGAGCCTTTTGGCACGACGCCCCATGTGCCCCATGTGCCCCCTGGCACAATGCGCGCGCCCCGCGGGCGTGCCGTCCCCCGAAGAACCTGACCAGCAGGTCGTTCGAAGTCCAATCCCAACCCTGGCACGGCGCTCGCACACGCCCTGCCCGTCTGCCGATGGGACCGTCGGCTTAGCTGTGCCAAGGAGGCTGTTCAGACGATGAGTGAAGCGACCCCCACTTACGACGACACCTCGCCCAAGCTGTTCCTGCTTGCCACGGTCGTCTTCGGCATCGTGGGCATGCTGGTAGGCCTCTGGCTCGCGCTGGAACTGGCCTTTCCACAGCTGAACATGGGCATCCCGGCCCTGACGTTCGGCCGCCTGCGTCCCCTCCACACCTCGGCCGTCATCTTCGCGTTCGCGGCGAACGGCGTCTTCGCGGGCGTCTACTACTCGATGCAGCGGCTGCTGCGGACGCGGATGGCGTCCGACACGCTCTCCAAGATTCACTTCTGGGGCTGGCAGCTGATCGTCGTGCTGGTGGTCGTCACGTACCCGCTCGGCATCACGCAGGGCAAGGAGTACGCCGAGCCCGAGTGGTTCATCGACATCCTCATCGCGGTCATCTGGTTGGTCTTCGCGGCCAACTTCTTCCTGACCATCGCGAAGCGGAAGGTGAAGCACCTCTACGTCGCCATCTGGTTCTACATCGCGACCGTCATCACCATCACGGTGCTGCACGTCTTCAACAACCTGGCCGTGCCGGTCAGCTTCACGAAGTCCTACCCGATCTACGCCGGCGTGCAGGACGCTCTGATGCAGTGGTGGTACGGCCACAACGCGGTCGGCTTCCTGCTGACCACGCCCTTCCTCGGCATGATGTACTACTTCCTGCCGAAGGCGGCGGAGCGGCCGGTCTACTCGTACCGACTGTCCATCGTGCACTTCTGGTCGCTGGTCTTCCTCTACATCTGGGCCGGCCCCCACCACCTGCACTACACGGCGCTGCCCAACTGGGCGCAGACGCTGGGCATGACCTTCTCGCTCATGCTCATCGCGCCGTCGTGGGGCGGCATGCTCAACGGCCTGCTGACCCTCCGCGGAGCCTGGGACCGCGTCCGCACGGACCCCGTCCTCAAGATGTACGTGGTCGCGGTGACCTTCTACGGCATGTCGACGCTGGAGGGTCCGATCATGGCCATCCGCTCCGTCAACGCGCTCAGCCACTACACCGACTGGACGGTCGGGCACGTGCACAGCGGCGCGCTGGGCTGGGTCGCCATGCTGACCTTCGGCATGATCTACTGGATGGTCCCGCGCCTCTGGAACCGCGACTGGGCGAAGCCCGGCTGGCTCAACGTCCACTTCTGGCTGGGCACCCTCGGCATCATTTTCTACACGATCCCCATGTGGGTCGGCGGCATCACCCAGGGCCTGATGTGGCGCGCCTTCACGGAGGAGGGGCTGCTCAAGTACCCCGACTTCACGGAGACCGTGAACGCCATGCATCCCTTCTACGTGATGCGTGCGGTGGGCGGCTCCCTGTTCCTGACCGGCGCCATCCTGCTGGGTCTGAACCTGCTCATGACCGTCACCGGCAAGTCGACCGCGGCCGCGCCGCAGACTG
>JAJDAI010000973.1 GCA_029261955.1 Deltaproteobacteria bacterium
ACCCAGCTCCACCTGGATCTGCAGGGCCCGAAGGAGCAGCCGGATCGGGTGAGCATCGTCTTCCTCGGGCCGGACCGCATCGAGCTGGAGCGGCCGAAGCAGGACCCCCTGGTCTTCGAGCGCTGATGCCCGAGCTGCCCGACGTCGCCGTGTACCTGGAGCGAACCGAGGCGCTGTTCGTCGGCCAGCCCCTGGAGCGGATCCGCCTGGGCAACCCCTTCGTCCTGCGCTCGGTCGATCCCCCCAAGGCCGAGATCGAGGGCCGGCCCCTGCGCGGCGTGCGCCGCATCGGCAAGCGGCTGGTCTGGGCCTTCGACGAGGAGCTCTTCGTCGTCATCCACCTGATGATCGCTGGACGCCTGCGCCTGCGTGAGGCGGGGGCGCCGCTGCCGAAGAAGCGGGGTCTGGTCGCCTTCGACTTCCCGAACGGCACGCTCCTTCTGACCGAGGAGGGCAGCAAGCGCCGCGCGTCCCTGCACCTGGTCCGCGGCGAGGCGGCCCTGGCCGAGCACGACCCCGGCGGCCGGGAGGTGCTCGGCAGCTCCCTCGCCGACTTCAGCGCCGCGCTGCGCTCGGGCAACCACACCCTCAAGCGCTCGCTGACCGATCCGCGGACCTTCTCGGGCATCGGCAACGCCTACTCCGACGAGATCCTGCACCGCGCGCGCCTCTCCCCCATCACCTGGACCTCGCGGCTCGACGACGACGCGGTGGCCCGGCTGCACGGCGCCTGCGTCTCGGTGCTGACGGAGTGGACCGAGCTGCTGCGGGCGGACGTGGGGGAGGGCTTTCCGGAGAAGGTCACGGCCTTCCGCCCCGAGATGGCGATGCACGGCCGCTACCGCGAGCCCTGCCCCGACTGCGGCGACCCCGTGCAGCGGATCAAGTACGCCGACAAGGAGCTCAACTACTGCGCCACCTGCCAGACCGGGGGCAAGCTGCTGGCTGATCGCGGGCTCTCGCGGCTGCTGAAGAAGGACTGGCCCCGCACCCTGGCCGAGCTGGAGGAGCGCAAGCGCGGCTCTTGAGGCCCCGGCCTGCCCTTTGCCCGCCTGGAGCGGGCGGGTATTGTCTGCCGCGATGCGCTCAAACGCCCTCCTCGCCCTCCTGGGTCTCCTCGTCGTCGGCAGCCTCGGCTGCGAGGACGAAGTCCGGCTGTCCATCCCGACGGCCACCGAGGTCCGATTCCAGAACCCACCCACCGAGGTCGACATCCTCCTGGTGATCGACAACTCGTGCTCCATGCAGGACGAGCAGGTGAAGCTCAGCACGGGCTTCGAGGCCTTCGTCGAGTTCTTCGACGTCGCCGACATCGACTACCAGATCGGCATCGTCACGACGGACGTCCAGGACCCAGCCCACAGCGGGCACCTGGTCGAGACGGGCGGCGAGCGGATCATCCGGCGCTCCACCGAGGACGCGGCCGAGGTCTTCCGTCAGAACGTGCAGGTGGGCATCGAAGGCTCCGCCTCGGAGCGCGGCCTGGACGCCGCCGGCCTGGCGCTGAGCGACACGCTGCTCAACGCCGGCAACGCAGGCTTCCTGCGGGAAGAGGCGCTGCTCAGCATCATCTTCGTCTCCGACGAGGAGGACGGCTCCGTCCTGCCAGTCAACGACATGATCAACCTGTTTCGCGGGCGCAAGGCCCAGACCTCGCGCGACGCCTTCAACGCGTCCGCGCTGGTCGGCCTCGACCTCGACACCGGCCTGCCCGGCGAGTGCGGCCGGGACCCGACGAACCCCAACCTCGGCGCCGCCCCGGGCGAGCGCTACTACGACGTCGCCGTGCAGTCCGGCGGGGTCGCCGGCTCCATCTGCGAGGACGACTTCGCGGACCTCGTCAGCCGCATGGGCCTGGCCAGCTCCCGCTTGCGCGACGCCTTCGAGCTGAGCCGCTCCCCGGACCTGGAGAGCCTCGAGGTCGAGATGTTCCTGCCCGACGACCCGGAAGAGGGCTTCATCGTGCCGCCCGAGGGCATCGACGACGACGGCCTCTACGCCTGGGTCTACGAAGAGGACGAAGAGGCCGACCTCTTCCAGATCCGCTTCCTCGATCTCGCCCGCCTGCCCCCGATCGACACGCGGATCGTCATCCGCTACGAGCTCTGATCCGATGCGCCTGCTTCTCCTGCTCCTGTCCTTCTCCTTGATGACCGGCTGCTCCACGCGGCAGCGGAACACCGGCGAGTCCTGCCTGGACGCCGCCGAGTGCACCGTCGATGAAGGCGAGCTCGCCGCCTGCGTGGACAACCGCTGCCGCGGGGTCGAGTGCCTCAGCTCTTCGGACTGCTCCCTCGGATCGTTCTGCGAGATCGAGGACGAGGACTACGAGTGCGTCGAGGGCTGCCTCAGCAACCTGGACTGCGCGGCGGGCGAGTCCTGCTCCGAGGACGGGCAGTGCGAGGCCTACGGCTGCCGCTCGACCAACCTCGACTGCGACCTGGGCGAGATCTGCGACCCCGAGGCGGGCGAGTGCTTCGAGCCGCCCGGCGCCTGGTGCAACACCTGCGAGTTCGCGGACTCCGACTGGGACGACCAGGGCACCTTCAGCGTCTGCGACGACATCTACCTGGGCCACGGGCCCTGCGGCGGCACCGGCGCCATGTGCCTGACCGTCATCGAGAACGGGCCCCAGACCTGCCTGCCGAAGTGCGACGGGCCCGAGGACTGCCCGCGCGGGCACGTCTGCCAGGAGGTCGATCTGGACCTCAACGTGACGAACCCCCTGGAGCCCTGCACCGAGGTTCCCGTCACCGGCCAGATCTGCATCCCCGCGCTGCCCTGCTCCGAGTTCCCCTGATTTCGCAGAATCGGGCCACACCCCCGCGGTGCGCATGGCCGACATCGCCCGAGAACGTCACGATCCCGTCACGTTGAAGCGACGTCGGCCGGGCATGCTCCCGGCCACCAGGAGCGCATCATGGCCCGTACCCTCGCGATGATCATGGCCGGCGGCCGAGGCAGCCGGCTGGGTCCCATCACCTGCCATCGAGCGAAGCCCGCGGTGCCCTTCGGTGGGCGCTACCGCATCATCGACTTCGTTCTCAGCAACTTCGTCAACTCGGACCACCGCCGCATCTACGTGCTCTCGCAGTACATGGCGTCGAGCTTGATCAAGCACCTGCAGCGCAACTGGCACATCTCGGGCCTGGACGGCTTCATCCAGGTCGTCCCGGCGCAGATGCGCCACGGCAGCTTCTGGTACCGGGGCACGGCCGACGCCGTCGCCCAGAACATGAACCTGATCCGGGACGCGCGCTGCGAGCTCGTGGCCGTGTTCGGCGGCGACCACATCTACAAGATGGACGTGCGCCAGATGGAGGAGTTCCACCTGGACAACCAGGCGGATCTGACCATCGCCGCCTGCCCCGTGCCGAAGGCCGAGGCGAGCCGCTTCGGCGTCATCCAGGTGGACGAGAGCGGCCGCATCATCGGGTTCCAGGAGAAGCCCGATGACCCCGCCTGCATCCCCGGGCGGCCGGACACCTGCCTCGCGTCGATGGGCAACTACACCTTCTCCTCGCAGGTCCTGCTGGACGCGCTGGAGGAGGACGACACCGACGAGGCCTCGAGCCACGACTTCGGCAAGGACATCATCCCGGGGCTGATGAAGAAGGGGGCGCGCATCTTCGCCTACGACTTCGGCAGCAACCACATCGAGGGGGAGCCCGAGGGCACGCCCTATTGGCGGGACGTCGGCACCGTCGACAGCTTCATCGAAGCCAACATGGACGTGCGCAGCCGGTTGCCGATGCTCAACCTCTACAACCGGCTCTGGCGCATCCGCACGGCCCAGCGCGACTACCCGCCGGCCCGGATCATCCAGAACGGCGACTACGGCGCCGCCCAGATCCGCGACTCGCTGATCTGCGAGGGATCCATCGTGTCCAGCGCCCTGCTGCACGACTCCCTGCTCGGCTATGACTGCTTCGTGCACTCCGGCGCGGAGGTCGTGGACTCCATCGTGATGGCGGGCTGCGACATCGGCGCGGGCGTCGTCGCGCACAAGGTCCTGCTGGACAAGAACGTCGTGCTGGAGCCCGGAGCGCAGATCGGGGTCGACCTGAAGAAGGACCTGGAGCGCTTCCCCTGGATCACGCCGAAGGGCTGGATCTCGCTGCCCAAGGGGACCCGGGTTCCCAAGGAGGGGCCCATCGAGCTGGCGCAGGACATGGCCTGGACCCTGACCAACGAGGAGGCCGTGACGCGGCAGCTCGAGGAGCTCGCGGCCGGCTACACGGTGGGCGAGCGGGCGCGGCACAGCTACGTCTCCGCCGGCCCACGCTACCGGCGCTATTCGTCCGGTGCGGCGCGGTTGGAAGAGACCTGAGCGGTCCGCGGAGTCCTCAGTCGAGCAGGCGACCGTAGAGCTGCACGTAGGCCTCGGCGCTGGGTCCCCAGCTCGAGTCCCGCTGCATCGCGCGCGATCGCAGGGCCGCCCACGCGGCCGGCGCCCGGTGCAGGGTCAAGGCGCGATCCAGGGCCCACCAGAGCCCGTCGGCCGTCGCGCCGTCGAAGCGAAAGCCCGTGCCCTGCTCGCCGAACTCCGCCTCTCCGGGGTCTTCCACCGTGTCGTGCAGACCGCCCGTGGCGTGCACCACCGGGATCGTGCCGTAGCGCATCGCCTGGAGCTGGGTGAGGCCGCAGGGCTCGAAGCGGCTGGGCATCAGCAGCAGGTCCGAGCCGGCGAGCAGGCGGCGCGCGAGGCCGTCGTCGAAGGCGATCTTCGTGCCGACGCGGCCTGGGAACTGCGCCGCGAGCTCCTCGAAGCGCTGCTCCAGCCAACGATCGCCGGTGCCGAGCACGGCGAGCCGCGCGCCGGCCTCCACGAGCCGCGGCACCACCTCGCAGACCAGGTCGAGGCCCTTCTGCTCGGAGAAGCGCGACAACACCGCGACCACGGGCTGGCCCGCGTCCGCCTGGAGCCCGAAGGCATCCAGGAGAGCCGCGCGGCAGCTCGCCTTGCCGGTGAGATCAGCCGCGCTGTAGGGCGCCGGCAGGGCCGGGTCCGTCGCCGGGTCCCAGTCCGCGAGGTCCAGGCCGTTGACGATCCCGTGCAGCTTGTGGGCGTGCGCCCGGAGGTGTCCATCCAGGTTCTGCCCGAAGGGGCCGGTCAGGATCTCGCGCGCGTAGGTGGGGCTCACCGTCGTGACCGCGTCGCAGGCGGTGATCGCGCCCTTCATCAGGTTGATCTGGTCGTAGAACTCGAGGTGGTCGAAGCGGAAGAGATCCCAACCCAGGTCCAGGGCCTCGAGCAGCTCCTTGGGGAACACACCCTGGAAGGCGAGGTTGTGGATGGTGAAGACGCTCTTCGTGCCCGCGATGGGGTGCCGGCTCTGCAGGTAGATGGGGACGAGGGCGCTCATCCAGTCGTGGGCGTGCAGCACGTCGGGTGGACCGCCGAGCAGCGCCTCGGCCGACTGAAGGACCGCGCGGCTGAAGAAGGCGTAGCGCAGGGCGTCGTCGCCGTGGCCGTAGAGGCCGTCCCGCTCGAAGAAGCGCGGCGCGTCGACGAAGAACGTCCGCAGCGGGGACTCGTCGACGAGCTCCAGCACGCGGCCGCCCTGCACGCGGCCCGCGAGGGGCACCGCCAGCTCGACCCCGGTCTCCCGCAGCTCCGCGCCCCGCTCCTCCAGCTTGAGCCGGGCGGCGCGGTGCAGCGGGAGCATCGTCGCGACCTCGGCCTGACCGCCCTCGGCGATGGCCTGGGGCAGGGAGCCGACGACGTCGCCCAGGCCCCCCGTGCGGCAGAAGGGAGCGACCTCGGCCGCGGCGAAGAGGACCTTCATGCTGACTCCTGTTCGGCGAAGGCGGCGCGAACCAGCCGGAAGCCCGCGACGGCCTTGACCACGTTGGGGCGGTAGCCGGAGCGCCAGGTCGTGCGGCAGCGCATGGCGTCCGAGGTCCAGGCTCCGCCGCGCACCGGGCGCAGCTCGGCGTTCGCGCCGTAGGTGAGGTCGCCGCAGAACTCGTTCATGTTTCCGGCCACGTCGCGCACGCCGTAGATGGACAGGTCGGTGGGGATCGAGCCCACCGGCAGCGGCCAGGGGCGGTCGGGGTGGGACGCGCGCATGTTGCACAGCGTCGCGTCGAAGTCGTCGCCCCAGGGGTAGAGGCGGCCGTCGCCGCCGCGGGCCATCTTCTCCCACTCGTGCTCGCTGGGCAGGCGCCAGGGCAGCCCGTCCCGCTCCGCCGCCCAGGCCGCGTAGGCGATGGCGTCGTCCCAGGAGATGCCCATCACCGGCCAGAGCGGGTCCCAGCGGTCGCCGTCGCGGTCCACCTCGGGCACGACGAAGGTCCTGCCGTCCGCAGGGCGCTCCCAGTACTGGCCGCCCTCCTGGCTGCCGGCGCTGGGGTTCCGCGGGGCGTGGCCCCAGGCGCGCTCTGGATCGGCCTCCGCCAGGGCGCTCAGGAAGGCTGCGTAGTCGAGGTTGGTGACCGGCAGGGTGCGGGCGAAGAAGGCGTCGACCTGGACCTCGGAGCGCGCGACCGCGTCCTGCGCCTCGGGATCGCCACCGCAGACGAAGGGCCCGGCGGGCACGTAGCAGCAGCCCTCGGGCAGCTGATCGAGGCGGGGCAGCACGACGGGGGCCTCGGCGTCCCAGTGGCGCCCCCGGTCGAGGCTGAGGGGGTAGGTGACCGGGCTGTGGCCGGCGAGGGACAGGCGCAGGCGGTAGCTGCCCGGGGGGAGCTCGACCCCGTCCAGGGGGGTGCTCCCCAGCACCTGGGGCTCACCGACCGACCAGATCAGGCCGCGGCGCTCGACGGCTTCGCAGAGGACCTCGGCGCCGGGCGGCTCGCTCCGCAGGCTCAGTCTGCCGCCCTCGTGCAGCCGCGCGATGTAGCGCCCCTCCAGGTCGTGGGCTTCGACCCGGGCGGCCCACACGGCGGTCTGGGCGCGATCGCCGGCCGCCTCCGAGCGCAGGAACCAGTTCCAGCTGGCGCGGGCGAGCAGCTCGTGCGCGGCCCGGTGGCGGGGGTCGTGGGACAGCGCCCGCTCAGCCCCGAGCATGGCGCGGCCGAAGCCGTCGTCCCGCTGCGCCTCGAGGTCGCGCACCCGTTGCCGCAGCTCCAGCAGCGCCGCCTTCTCGGCCCGCGGGGTCCAGGGCGGCGTCGCCTCTTCCAGCGCGGCCAGCTGCGCGCTCGCGCTGGTGAACTCCTGGCCCGCGGCCAGGAACGCGGTCCACGCGTCCTGCGCCGCCTTCATCTCCTGCACCGCGCGCTCGTGGCGGCGACGCCCGGCGAGGAAGTCCTGGATCTGCCGTGCCAGCTCCCCCGCGTCGGCCGTTCGCTCGGCTGGGTCCAGCTGCATCGCAGCCATGCAGATGCCCGCGAGCTCCGGGTCGATGTCCTGCTCGGGAGCGCGCTCGACCGGGTCCAGGGGCGGGCCCTTCATGCAGGCCATGAGCAGGTGGATGGGCTTCTCGCCCACGTAGGCGGGCTGGAGGCAGAGCAGCTCGTAGAGCACCGCGCCGAGGCTGAAGACGTCGCTGGCCGGCCCGATGTCGGCGAGGCGTCCCGCCGCCGCTTCGGGGCTCAGGTAGCCGGGCGTGCCGATGATGGAGCCGTGCTGGGTGCCGCCGGCGTCCTCGCCCTGCTCCCCCCCGGTCGACTCGGGCTCGGGCTCGTCCAGCAGGCGCGCGATGCCCCAGTCGAGCAGCAGGACCTCGCCGAAGCGGCCCAGCATGATGTTCTCGGGCTTCAGGTCCCGGTGCGCGACCCCGAAGTCGTGCGCGAAGGCGACGGCGTGGCAGACCCTCACGAAGTCGCCCAGCAGACGCACGAGGGGCCACTCGCTGCGGTCCTCGGTGCCGGCCGCCAGGCCCTCGATGACGTCCGCGAGCGTCCGGCCGTCCACCCGGCGCATCGCGTACCAGGGCAGGCCCTCGCCGGAGACGCCCGCGTCGTAGACGGGGACGATGTTGGGGTGCTCCAGCTGGCTGGCGATCTGGGCTTCGAGCACGAAGCGCCGCATCGCGTCGGGGTCGTCCGCCGC
>JAJDAI010000974.1 GCA_029261955.1 Deltaproteobacteria bacterium
CGCGATGGTCCGCCTCGCCAACGACCCCGAGACGACCGCCGGCTGGCTGACGGCCGAGGTCGGGCTGCGGCCGGTGCTCTCGGCCTCCATCGTCGCCGTGCGACAGGGTGACGACGGCCAGGACGGCACCTGGGACGACGATCCCTTCGAGGGCGGCCTCGAGCTGGCCGAGGTGCCGGGTCTGAGCGAGGACGACCTGGGTCTGCTCGCGCAAGCGGTGCACGACCTGGATCTGGTCGCCGCGATGGTGCTCGAAGGCGTCGCCTTCACCGTCGGACAGCACGACGCCGTGCTCGCCGCCGCCAACGCCGCGAGCTACCCCGAGCTGGACAGCGTGCTCAACCAGCAGGCCGTCGACTCGATCCTCCTGGGCCGCCCCTACTCGAGCCTCTTCGACGTGGGCGACCGCCCCGGCGTGGGCCCCGCGGCCCTCGAAGCGCTGCGCGCCTTCGGCCCCGAGTGGCTCGCTGAGAACCCTTCGGGCGAGGTCCGTTGAGCAGGCGGCGTCCCCCCGGTCCATAATCCCGGCGCCATGGGCGCCCCCATCACCATCGATCACCCCGCCGTCGGGGCCGCGCACGTCTACCTGCCCGGCAACGCGGACTCCCTGGTGGCTGCCGCCGCGCTCATGCGCGTCACGCGGCGGGATGTCTGGGTGACGCTGGCGCGCGAGCACCGGCTGCCGGTCCTGCTGGAGCGCCCCCTGGCCGATGTCGCCTCGGAGGTGTGGTGCCTGGGCTACTCGGGCACCGGCAACGAGCTGCTGCCCGCCGCGCTCGAAGCGCACGTCACGCTGCGCCCGGTGCGCTGGATGACCTGCGTCACGGGTCGCCTGAGCATGCAGGCGGCCGAGATCCCGGGTGTGGACTACAGCAACCTGCCCGGGGGCTCGCTCGTGCCCCTCGTGCTCGGCGCGACGCGGACCCACTGGGACGAGCAGGACCGCATGTACGAGCGGCTGGGCTTCATCCTGGGTCGCTACCGCGGCGCCAGGCCCACCGACTTCGAGCTCCGCCTCGTCAACGCGCTGCACGCGGCCTCGGTGCAGGTCCGCAACCAGGAGCGCTTCGGCGCCGGTCTGGTCCGCGAGCTCGCCCTGAGCCCCATCGCCACCTGGCCGGACCTGGACGCCGTGCGCGCAGCCGCGAGCGCGGGCGAGGCGCGGATCATCAAGTCCCGTCGAGCGATGGAAGACGCCGAGCCCACCCACGGTGGCCGCTCCGGTCCGGCCATCTGGATCCTGCCCTCGGGCATCCTCAACCGCGGCACCCACGGCAAGGCCCTGGCGGCACGCTGCTACGCGCGGCAGGCGCCGACGGTGCTGCTCGAGCGGGTCGCCCGCGGCTACACGAAGGTCTGGATCGTGCTGCCCGAGCACAAGGAAGAGCTCTGGCTGCAGGTGATGAACGAGATCGTCCGCTTCTCCATCGACTTCTCGTACACGGGCCTGCGCGGGGCCGGGGCGGTGGCCGCGGCCGACGTCGACGAGGTCGCCGAGGCGCTGTGGCGTTTGATCCAGTCGCGCTTTTGAAGTCGAAGACCACCGGCCGAAAAAGCCGTGTGATTTCCGAAGACTGACTCAAAGATCCCCTGGAACTGATCCTGCGGCCGACCCGTTGGACCTTCGCTGCCAGCGATCCCGCAGCGCGAGGTTCCCGACGGGCCTGGATGCCGAAGGAAGTCAAAACCAGAAGTGGCGCAACCTACTTGAATCAGGGTGGAAACCAGCGCGCTTGTTCTTGCGGGAAATGCCCGGTTGTCGCGTCGTTTCCAGCTCCGTAGAGTCCTTCTCGAAGGTCGTTGCTCTTTTCCAATCAGGATTCGTGAGGGAACCGCAGGTGCGGGTTCCGGATGGCTAGCCCATTCGGAGTCAGCGGGCGGTTCCGAGAAGAAAGCCCATGAGGGGATCGTGTCCTCACCGAAGGGAAACCTCAGGTGAGCGAAGACGGTCGAAGCCACAAGGCAAACCCCTGGAGGTGCGGGCTGGACCCACGGCGCAAGCCACCCGTCGAGAGCGGGAAGGTCCAGCAGAAACGCCAAGAGGGGAAGCAGAGGTCGAGAGGCCGCTGCTCCGGTGGTTGCGGGAAAACCCCTGCAGGGCAAGGAACCCCATGAACGTGACCCGGTGAAACAGACGGGACGGATTCAGACGGAGCAAACCGCCAAGGTCGTGAGAAACGGCGAAGGTGGAACGAAGCGGGCGAGGCAAAGCCGCGGTTGGTAGACGTCTGGATCTTGGAGCGTTGGAGGGGCCTGAACCTCAAGAGAGGAGCCTGGGACGAGCTGGTCGCTTTCGAGGACCAGAACGGACACAGGCCGTGTGCGGAGCGCACTCTGAGGGAGAGGTTGAGTTCAAGAGGGGAGTCACCCGGTGCACGCTTTTCGCGTGGACCAAGCGGGCGGCGGGAAGACGGCAAGGGCCAGGGGCGAGAGCCTCCAAGGTCGAAGCCGGAGCGGCAAACCAATAGGCCGCTACCGTCGCCTGTGTAGACCCTGAAGAACGAACCAACTCCGGGAGAGGCGCCAGACCGGGCAACCGGACGGGCACCGCCCGCATGTCGAGAGACTCTGAAGAGGACACTCGCGAGCCCTGTGCGGGCCTTGAACCCTCGGGTTCGAGGCGGGCAGCGACCTTCATATGATTCGGGCCAGCCGGCCGGCAGTTCCATTCTGGGGCTGCCGGCCGTGCTCGTTCTGGGCTGCGCCGGCGCTCTGGGGCTCCCCGCTCCAATGACAAAGTGTCAGCCGGCCGTCGATGCCCTGCGGGGTGGTGACACTTTGTCACGCTGGCCGGTCGCGCCGATGGAGCCGCGTCGATCGAATCGCGTGGGGCGGGGATGCCGGCCTGCGCAGCGTTCTCGCCGCCCCGCGGGGCCCGGCGGGGGCCGCCGAGCGACGGGGCTGACCCTGGCAAGGATCTTGCTGGAATGATGGCCGCCATGAAGACGCGCACCGCACTCACGCTGATTGTTGCCGGCATGCTGCCTCTGGGGGGCCTGCTCGCTGGCGCCGTCCAGCACAACGCACACGAGCTGGGCACGACGGCGGAGCCGCTCGATGTCTCGGCCCTGCCCGACGACTTCCTGATCGCCACCCTGCTGGGCACCGATCCCCCCACGGTCCTGTGGCTCGACACCGTCGACTTCACGAGCGGACCCCACACCGTGAACCTGTCGGGTGGCGACGCCCGATCGATCCTCGGCGGCGACCTCGACTTCGGCTACGCCGCCTTCGTGGGTGGCTCGCAGCTGGACGTGGTTCGCTTCGACGTGTTGGACATCCCGGTCACCGCGGCCTCGGTCGACACCTCGATCGGGCTGGGTGACGAGGCGCTGCTCGTGGGCATGGCCTGGGCCTCGAACACCGAGCAGCTCTTCGGCGCCGACGAGCTCAACCGCGAGGTTCGGCTGGTGGACTTCTCCGGGGACGAGCCCACCGTGGACGGCCCGGACGCGTGGCCCATCGGCCTCGACTACATCCCGGCGGACGTGGCCCTGCTGCGCTCGGACGCGCTGGTCGTCGTCGGCGGCGAAGGCCCCACCGCGGGCCTGGACATCATCCCGGTCGGAGACACCGACGACAGCGGCCTCGTGGAGCAGGCGCTCGCCGAGGACTTCGGAGGGGCGGCGGTCGCTGTGAGCGCGGATGGCCTGGGCACGGCCTGGGTCCTGCTGGACAACGGCGACATCTGGCTGCTCGCGGACGAGTTCGTGGGCGACGACGACGACTCCGCCGCGGACGACGACGACTCCGCCGCGGACGACGACGACTCCGCCGCGGACGACGACGACTCTGCGGACGACGACGACTCCGCGGACGACGACGACTCCGCGGACGACGACGACTCGGCCGCAACGGACGACGACGATTCGGCTGAAGCCGGGGACCTCGGCGCGACCGTCGCCAGCATGCTGGCCTCGGGCGTGGTCTCCTCCCCGACCGACATCACCCACGCGATGGTGGACGGCGAGTACGTGCTCTACGTGGTCGGTGGCGCCGAGGTCGCGGTGGTGGACGCCAACGGCGACGTGCTCGACCGCATCACCCTCGGCGGCGACGGCCACGCGATCAGCGCGTCCAACGACGGCTACGCCTACGTGGCGGAGCGGGACGCTGTGCAGCTGGCCATCCTCGCGTCGGGCGCCTGGATCGACGTGCTGACGCCCGAAACGTCGCCCTCGCTGGCGACCGACGACGAGACCATCTCCCTGTCCTTCCGCGCCTCGCTGGGTGTGGCGGGCTCGCCGACCTGCGACTGGGAGCTGCGGCTCAACGGCGACATCGACTCCAGCGGCACCCTGCTCGCCGGCTACAGCGGCACGGCGGCGGATGGCGAGACGGTCGAGGTCGAGATCTCCGGCGCCGACCTCCTCGACGACACCAACCGGATCTTCGTCTTCTGCACGGACGAGGACGGCGACACCGGCCGCGCCAGCTTCACCTACTACAAGGG
>JAJDAI010000975.1 GCA_029261955.1 Deltaproteobacteria bacterium
GCGCCGCCTTGAGGATCGAGTCCACGTCCGTGTTCGTGAAGGGCAGGCCCAGGCCGTCCGCGAGCCCGCAGAGGCGGCTGAGGTTCCGCTCGATGAAGCCATGCTCCAGGTTCTGGATCGTGGCGTCGTATCGGACGAGGGCGTTGGGCGACTCAGACAGGGGCGACTCCGAAGGAGGGCTACCTACCAGGGAACGCGCGGGCCGTCATCCGCGGTGCACGAGGGCGCGGACCTACTTGCCCGACTTCGTCTTGGGCGCGGTCTTCTTGGCGCTGGAGGCGGCCTTGCTCGACGGCGGCTGGCTGGGGCTGGCCTTGCGCGCGCCGGGCGGCTTGCTCTGGAGCGTGGCACCGGTGGCGCCCGTGCTCGACGAGCCGGTCGGGACGTCGGTCTTCACCACCGTGACCGTGGCCATCGTCTGCGGGTTGCTCTGGGGGCCGAACTGGACCGAACCGAGCCCGGTCGACAGACAGGCCGCCACCGTCGCATGGGACGGGCGCACCGACTGGACGCTGCCGACGTGGCCCTTGCCGTCGACGGACAGCTGGAACTGGAAGGAGTGCCCGTGGGCCTCACCGCTCGAGGCGTAGCAGCGCCCCAGGT
Source organism: Deltaproteobacteria bacterium (assembly GCA_029261955.1). Classification (GTDB taxonomy): domain Bacteria; phylum Myxococcota_A; class UBA796; order UBA9615; family UBA9615; genus CALCXL01. The sequence goes on from JAJDAI010000975.1 coordinate 604, forward strand.
TCGCCGTGATCGACTCGAGCGTGGCGGTGGCCGCCGCGTTGTCGGCGAAGCCCTCGGCCCGCAGCGCGAAGGTGGACTCCACGGGGGACTGGGCCAGGGCCAGCCCGGGCAGGGCGAAGAGGGCGGAGAAGGTCAGCAAGCACAGAATCCGGGTCATCTCATCCCTCCAGGGAGTCGGTCGCCGCACGCCCCGACGTGGGAGGCACGAAACGAGCAGCAGAGCCCATCCCGCCCGATGAAGCAATGCCAGCGGGGCGAGCGGGCGGCCCCACCGGTCCCCGGTGCCCGGATCCCGGTCCCAGCGAGGCGCCAAGAAAGTGCCCATTTCGATCCCGCGCGCCATCCCCTACCCTCTTGTGCATGCCCCGAATCGCCTCGCTCCTCTTGCTCCTTCTGCTGTCCCTCGGGCTGACCGCCTGCTCCTCCCGTCGTGGAGGAGGTGGGGGCGGCTCCGACGACGACGACTCCGCGCCGGACGACGACGACGACCTCTGGCCGCTGGACGACGACGACGCGGCGGACGACGACGACGCAGCGGTCGACGACGACGCAGCGGACGACGACGACGCAGCGGACGACGACGACGTGGTCGACCCCCAGGGCGACTCGGACGGCGACGGCCTGGACAACGCCTTCGAGGCCCAGATCGGCACCGATCCCAACGACGCGGACAGCGATGGCGACGGCTTCGACGACGGCTTCGAGGTGCTCGCCTACTTCCGCCCGCTGGACGGGGACGACACCCCCTTCGAAGGCGGCTGGCCGCGCGGCCCCCTGCCCTCGGACAGCGAGTGGAGCTCCCTGTCGTCCAGCTCCGGCTGGAACCCCGGTCAGTTCAGCAGCAACTGGTCGCTCGTCGACCAGCACGGCGACACCGTCGAGCTCAAGGACTTCTACGGGCAGGTCGTGATGATCGACATCGGCGCCGAGTGGTGCGGGCCCTGCCGCATGGCGGCCGAGACGCTCCAGGCCGAGTTCGAGGACCGCGTGGACGAGGGCTTCGTCGTGCTCCAGCTGCTGCTGGACGGCTTCACGCCGGGCGACAACAACCCCAGCGTGTCCCGCTGGGTCAGCGACTTCGGGCTCGAGCTGCCGGTCTTCGACGACGGCGGCATGGCGACGACCACGCACTACGTGGACGGCAGCGGCTCCTTCGGCATCCCGCTCTTCGCCGTCATCGGCCGCGATCACAGCATCGAGGTGTGGAACGCCCAGGGCTTCCCCGGCCCCTGGAGCAACGTGGACAGCCTGCTGAACGCGTCCCCGCCGAACGTGGACTGGCCCCTGCCGTCCAACGCCAGCTCGCTTCGGTCCCAGCTGGGCTTCGGCTCGTCGGAGTGGAACGGCTACCGGGACGCGCTGTAGGCGCCCGCTCAGAGCCAGGCCAGCACGCCCGCGCAGGTCACCGTGATGGCCCGCTCCACGGCCAGGCTGCAGATCTCCGGCTCGTCGCCGTAGACCGCCAGCACGCAGGCCCCCTGCACCGGCACCTCCTCGGCGCCCGCGGCGAGGGAGACAGCCCGGCCGGCGGAGGCCGCCGCGGCGAGCACGAAGAGCACCGAGGCCTCCATCTCCGAGGCGAGCACGCCGCAGTCCCGCAGGACCTGCATCGCGCGCTCGTTCTCCGCCTTCAGCGGCCCCACCCCGAACTCGCGGCCGTAGAGCGAGTCCTTGGAGTGCACGACACCGGCGAAGCACAGGGCATCGAGGCCGGCGTCCCGCGCGCCCACGCAGAAGGCGGCGACGGCCTGGGGGTGGGCGAGCGCGGGCACCTCCCGGGGCATCCAGCGGTCGCTCGTGGCCTCGTCGCGCACCGCGCCGGTGGCGATGATGACGGAGCCGGGCTCGATGCCGGGCGCCAGGGCCCCCGACGATCCCACCCGCACGATCCGCCGCGCGCCGGCCTCCATCAGCTCGTGCGCCACGATCTCCATGGACGCGGGGCCCATGCCCGAGGACAGCGCCAGCACGTCCACCGCGCGCAGGCCATCGGCGGAGCGCAGCACGCCCAGGTGGGAGTCGTGCCCGCGCGGGCTGAGCACCCGCTCCGTCACGTCGAAGCGCTCGGCGATGAGCGCCGCGCGGCTCCGGTCACCTGGAAGCAGGACGACCCGCCCGAGCCCGCCGTTGCCGGCCAGGTGCTCGGGCTCGAGGCCGAGGTGGTAGCTGCCCTTCATGGATGCCTCCCGCGGGCTACCAGCGGAAGCGACCCGTCATGAGCACGTGGTTGATGACCTCGCCGCCCTCGTCGCTCG
>JAJDAI010000976.1 GCA_029261955.1 Deltaproteobacteria bacterium
CCCTGCGCGCGCCGCCCGGCACCCCGCGCGGCCCCGACCAGGCCGACACCGACGAGAAGGGCTTCCCGAAGGACGCCGCCGACTACCTGACCGGCCCCATGCTTCGCGGCACCTTGCGCGACGGCGAGACCGGGGATCCGATCAAGGGCTGCACGGTCTCGGAGCACGGAGCGACGGCCGAGCCGGTGCGCACGAAGGGCAAGGGTGTCTTCGAGCTGAAGCTGGCGAACGAGCTCCGGCCCGCCGTGCTGGCGCTCTGCGACGGCTACGTGCCGACGCTCCAGGTCGTGGACGACCAGAGCCGGCTCTACTTCGACGGCGAGTTCAAGATCGAGCTGTTCGCCCGCGCCGAGGAGGACGCAGCGTCCCTCGAGGACTTCGGGCACGCGCGGTCGGCCGACAAGGCGGTCGTGGTGATGAACTTCCAGCCGCAGGGCCTGCCGGCGGGCGTCAAGGCGGTGCTCGCTGCCGAGGGCGCGGTGGGCTGGGTCTACGCGGCGGCTGAGAAGCCGACGAAGGGCGACACCTTCGGCGCGGACCCGGGTGTGGGTGAGATCGCCTACCCCGAGCTGGCCCCGGCCGAGGCCTACACCGTGACCCTGACCTCTCCTGAGCCGCTGGAGTGTGGCGGCCCGCTCGAGCTGCCCGCCCTCGCCGACACCACCACCCGCGGCTACTACTTCTGCTCCCGCCCCGGCGACGCGCCGCGCGGGCCGAAGGCCAAGTGATTGAGGTGGCTGTTCTGCCTGTTGCTGCTCGGCGGCTGCCGGGCGCCGGAGCTGTCGCTCCCTGAGGTCGCGGGGCCACCGCGCGCCCCGTCGATCGAGGCCGGTCCGTCCTTCGCCCCCGAGGAGATCGAGGTCCCCGAGGGCTTCGTGCACCTGCCCGCGGGCGACTTCGTCCGCGGCGTGCCCGCCCAGGACGACCAGGAGAACCCTGCCTCCCCGGCCCACGAGGTCCGCATCACCCGGGACTTCTTCCTCGCGCGGACCGAAGTCACCGTCGCGCAGTTCCGGGCCTTCGTGGAGGCCACGGCGCACGAGACGGACGCGGAGAAGCAGGGAGAAGGCGGCGTCGACAACGGGCACGCGAAGCGCGCGGGCATCACCTGGTCCAACCCGCCCTTTCCCCAGGAGGACGACCACCCCGTCATCGAGGTGAGCTGGCGGGATGCGGTCGCCTACGCCGACTGGCGCAGCGCCCAGGACGGCTTGAAGCGCTGCTACGCGGGCAAGGTCGCCCCCATCGCCTGCTCAGGCTGGCGCCTGCCGACGGAGGCCGAGTGGGAGTGGGCGGCGCGCGGCGCGGGGAAGGACGCGGTGCCCGGCGTGTCGATCACCCGCTTCGGCTGCGAGCCCGACCCGGCCCTGGCGGCCATCGCCTGGACCTGCGCCAACAGCGGGAACCGCACCCACCCCGTCGCGTCGCTGGCCGCTGACGAGCGCGGCCTGCACGACCTGCACGGCAACGTCTGGGAGTGGGTGCACGACTGGTACGACGACTACGGCGCGGCCGAGCTGATCGACCCCACCGGCCCCCGCAAGGAGAGCGACAAGGTCATCCGCGGCGGCGGCTGGGGCAGCCGGGCCAGCGACGTCTCCGCCACGGCGCGGGCCGACGATCCACCCGACGCAGCCTTCGACAACCTGGGCTTCCGGCTGGCGAGGACGGTGTCGCCGTGAGGGCCCTGCTCGCGCTGCTCGTGCTGTTGGCGGCCTGCTCGTCCCCGGCCCCCGACCTGGAGGCGCACCGGCTCACGCTCGTGGAGTGGCCCAACGACGCCGACGCCCACTACGCCCTCGCGGCGGGCCTCGCGGACGCCGGGCGCTTCGAAGAGGCGATGCCCCACGCGATCCGCGGCGCGAAGCTCGGCCGCCTGGTGGGGGACATGGACCTGCTGGAGCGCTCGCTGGTGGTCGCCCGCGCCGTCTACCTGCAGCGGGGGGACGAGGGGGCCGTGGCCGAGATCGACCAGCGCTGGACGGGCCTCAAGTACCGGCACCGCCCCAGCGCCTTCGCGGTGGCCGACCTGGGGAAGCGGGACGCCCGCCAGGAGGCCTTCTTCCGGGGCGAACGCCTCGACGGGCGCCGCTACGCCTGCCCCTACGAGAGCCTGGGACTCGCCTACCTCACCGCCCGGGACGCCGACCGCCAGGAGTGGCAGGGCGACGTGCGGCAGGCCGTGCAGGTGGACGCCGCCGTGCAGCTGGCCAAGGGCAAGGCGCTGGCACGCATCCACCTCGATCAGGGCCGGCCGGCCCAGGCGCTCGGGGTGATCGAGCACCTCGAAGCGATCTACCCCGGGGACGCTTCCCTCGCCGCCCTGCGCGCCGGGCTGCCGCCGGACACGCAGGCGGCGCCGGTCTCTTCAGCCATCCGGGTCGAGTCGGCGCCGGTGGGCATCGACCTCGTGGGGCGCGACCCGGCGGTGCTGGAGGGCAGCTCGCCGGCGCTGCTGCGCGCCGACCACAGCCAGATCTGCAGCGCCCCCGTCCGCGCGACCCTGGCGGGGCTGGAGCAGGTGGTGCTCGTGCTCGCCTCGGCGCCGACCCCCTTCGACCCGGCCTGCCTCGCGCAGCTCGACACGGACCTGAGCCTCCGCCTCGAGGTCGCCGACGCCGCCACGCTGAAGGCCCTCGACGGCAACCCCCGCATCGTCGGCCTGGACCTGAGCGAGATCCCGCTCGCGGACGCCACCCTCGCCGCCCTGCACCTGCCCCGGAACCGCAGCCTCGTCCTGCGCCGCACGGAGGTGGGGGATGGCGCGCTGGCGGGGATCGCCGGGCGGATGCCGGCGCTGCGCCAGGTGGACCTCTGGGGCACCGACGTGGGCAACGTTGGCCTCGCCGAGGTCGCCGCGCTGAGGGAGCTCGAATCGCTGGATCTGGGCGAGACGAAGGTGAGCGACCTGGGCCTGCTGTCGCTGCGCGGCCACCCCCACCTCCGCTCCCTGGAGCTGTACCTGCTGGACGTGGGCTCCGCGGGCGTCGGCGCGCTCGCCAACATCCCCGGCCTGCGCCGCATCGGCCTGTCCAGCACGGAGGTCTCCGACGGCGACCTCGCGGCCCTGGCGAAGCTGCCCTCCCTGGAGGCCCTGGAGCTCGGTCTGACGGGCATCGGCGACGCCGGCCTCGCCCACCTCGCGTCGCTGAGCAGCCTCCGGCAGCTGGGCCTCGGTGGCACGCGGGTCAGCAACGCCGGCTTGAAGCACCTGGCTGGGCTGACCGGCCTGCGCGGGCTCTACCTGGGCCTGACCCGCGTGGACGACGCGGGGCTCCAGAGCCTGGCCGGGCTCACGGGCCTTCAGGAGCTGATCCTCGGGCAGACGGGCGTCGAAGGGGCGGGCCTGTCGGCGCTGGCGGGCCTGCACGAGCTCCAGACCCTGGAGCTCTGGTTCACGCGGGTGGACGACGCGGCCCTGAAGCACCTCGGCGGGCTCACGTCGCTGGTCAACCTGTCGCTCGGCGGCACGCGCGTGACCGACGCGGGCCTGGGCTCGCTCGCGTCCCTGGCCCGGCTGGAGTCGCTGGAGCTCTGGCAGACCGCGGTGACCGAGCTCGCGCCGCTCGCCCCGCTGCGGGCGCTGCGCAAGCTCGACCTGAA
>JAJDAI010000977.1 GCA_029261955.1 Deltaproteobacteria bacterium
CGGACGTCTTCCTGGGGGTGCCCTTCAACATCGCCAGCTACGCGATGCTGACGCTGATGGTGGCCCAGGTCTGTGGCCTCAAGGCGGCCGAGTTCGTGCACACCTTCGGCGACGTGCACCTCTATTCCAACCAAGTCGAGCAGGCGAAGATGCAGCACAGCCTCGACGTGCGCCCGCCCCCGACGATGCACCTGAACCCCGCCGTGACGGACCTGTTCGGCTTCCAGTTCGGGGACTTCGAGCTGCGCGGCTACGACCCGCACCCCCACATCAAGGCGCAGGTGGCCGTATGAGCCGCCCGCTGACGATGATCGCGGCGGTGGGCAGCAACGGCTGCATCGGCGTGGACGGGGACCTGCCCTGGCGTCTGTCGGAGGACCTCAAGCACTTCCGCCGGAACACCGTGGGCCACGCCGTGATCATGGGGCGGCGGACCTGGGACTCCATCGGGCGGCCGCTGCCGAAGCGGCGCAACATCGTGGTCACCCGCCAGCTCGCGCTGCGGATCGAGGGGGCCGAGGTGGTGCACTCCCTGGAGGAGGCGCTCCAGCTGGCCTACGAGGGGGACGAGGACCCGCGGATCATCGGCGGCGCCACGCTCTACGCGGAGGCCCTGCCCCTGGCCACCAGGCTGTTGCTGACCGAGGTGGACCAGGCGCCCGAGGGTGATACCTTCTTCCCGGACCTGGGCCCGGATTGGCAACAGACAGCCCGCGAGGCGCACGACGGCTTCGCCTTCGTCACCTGGGAGCGAGGCTGAGGGACCCGGCTCCGGCGGTCCCTTGACTTCCCCCGCTCCAAGCCCCAATTGTTCCGGTAGGATGCGCCCCCGGCGCGGGCCAGAAAGTGGCCGCCGACCCCCGAGCCCAGTCAGGCAAGTCGAGGCGGCGTCCACCGCGCCTCAGGAGTTCGAATGCTCATCGGATCGCAGTACCAGACGGTCACCGGCAGTGTCGGTGCCCTCTCCTGGACCCACAACGGGGTCTTTCGTCGCGGCACCACGCTTCACTGGCGCTCGCACACCGTCGACCTCGGCATCGGCGCGCCCTACGTGTGGCTGACGGCCAAGTGCCCGAGCTCCGGCCGCCTCTTCATCCAGCCGCCTCGCCTGCCCCAGCCGGAGGTGCGCGAGCAGATCCGCCTTTCGGTCAACGAGACCCTCGACCGCCCGGGCATCGTCTTCAAGTGGCCTGACGAGGACTAGCAGACCCTCTTCGGAGCTGAAGACACTTGGCGCGTTGGGCCCTCGACCTCGGAACGACGAACACGGGGCTGGCGCGTTGGGACGCGACGGCCCACCGGCCTCGTCTGCTCGAGCTGCCGGGCATCTGCCGCAAGCCTGAAGGTCGCGACGACCTCGAGGCCCCGCGGCTCGTCCCCTCCGCCACCCAGATCCGCGACTCGCTCGGTTTCTGGGACCGGGTGGGGTCGCACCCGTTCTTGCTGCGCCGTGCCCTGATCGGCGAGCACGCCCTCATCGGGCGCCCCGCGCTGGACGCCAACGACGCCTCGCTCCAGCCCGGCTTCGCGCCGCGCTTCAAGCACGCGCTGCAGCGCTCCCCGCTCCAGCACCTGGCCCGCCTCGGCGGCCAGAGCTACACCGCCCGGGACGTGGCCCAGCACTTCCTGCGGCAGCTCTTCGTCGAGGTGAAGCAGGCCACCGGCGAGCGCATCCGCGAGCTCGTGGTGACCGCGCCCGTCGACGCCTATGAGACCTACCGCGCCGAGGTGGCTGGCATCTGCAAGCGCCTGGGCGTGCGCGAACTGCACTTCATCGACGAGCCCGTCGCGGCGGCCATCGGCTACGGCGTCGGCCTGGAGGACCGGAAGCGGGTCCTGGTCGTCGATTTCGGCGGCGGCACGCTCGACCTGGCGCTCGTGGACATCAGCGCGCGCGGCATCGCGAAGGGCAGCTGCGAGGTCGTGGCGAAGGCGGGGCGCGCCGTGGGCGGGGACCTCGTGGACCGCTGGCTGCTCGACGACTTCAGCAAGTCGCTCGGCTACACGCTCACCGAGGACGGGCCGGGCGACCAGGCCTTCTGGTACCGGATGATGCTGGGGGAGGCGCGGCGGGTGAAGGAGGCGGTCTTCTTCCGCCCCTCGGAGACCTTCGCGGTGACCCCGCCCGAGGACATGGCGCTCTTCGAAGCGCGCCTGCGCGGCAAGTCCGCGGCCCTGCGCTTCGACCGCGGTCGCCTCGTGGAGATCCTGGAGGGCCGCGGCCTCTACTCCACCCTCGCGGAGTGCCTCGACACCTGCCTCGAGCAGGCCCGCGAGCGCGGCCTCGGCCCCGACGACATCGACGACGTGCTGATGGTCGGCGGCTCGACGCTGCTGCCCGACGTCTACGCGGTGTTCGAGAAGCGCTTCGGGCGCGACCGCGTGCGCGCCTGGCAGCCCTTCGAGGCGGTGGCCTACGGGGCCTCGGCCTACGGCGCCGACGCCTTCACGCAGCACGACTTCATCGTGCACGACTACGCGTTCGTCACCTACGACCCGCGCACCCACGAGCCGCAGCACACCGTGATCATCCCCAAGGGGACGCGGGTGCCCACCCAGAAGGACTTCTGGAAGCGCCGCCTGGTGCCCACCTGCTCCCTGGGCGAGCCCGAGCGCTTCTTCAAGCTCGTCGTCAGCGAAGTGGGCCGGGCCGACGACGCGGAGCGCGCCTTCGGCTTCGACCGCGACGGGCAGCTGCACAAGCTGGGAGGGCAGGGCGGCTCGGCGGCCCTGGTCGTGCCGCTCAACGAAGCGAACCCCACGCTCGGCGCCCTCAACCCGCCCCACGCGCCCAGCGACAAGGCCGCGCGCCTCGAGATCGCCTTCTTCGTCAACGCCGACCGCTGGCTCTGCGCGACGGTCGAAGACCTCAAGACGCGCAAGACCCTGATGAAGGACGAACCGGTGGTTCGGCTGCTCTGATCGAGACTCCGCGGGGAACTGCGGCCCGCTCACCCTATGATCCGGCCGTGGCGTGGCTGTTGGCATTGGTGGGGATCGTCTCGGCGGGCGCGCTGCTGCTCGCTCGCAGCGCGGCATCCGAGGCGCCCGTCGACTCCGACGCGGTCTGGCGCCAGCGGGCCGAGGTGCTGGGCCTGCGCCTGGGGGCCATCGGCCTGGGCAACGAACCGCTCCTGCTGCACGAGGCCGACGGGATCCAGCTCACGCTGAGACCCGACTCGCCCCTGGGCTGGGGCCCCGAGGACGCGGTGCGCGTGGAGGTCCGGCTGCCGCGCGGCACGAGCGCCGGCCTGGAGTTCGGCCCTCACGTGCTCGACACCGAGGGCGGGGTGCCGACCGGGGACGCGGACTTCGACGCGGCGGTGCTGGTCTTCGGCGACGAGCCCATCGTGAACGGCGCCCTCGACCAGGCGGCCCGCGCCGCCCTGGCGCCGCTGGTGGGGGAGGGGCTTCGCTGGAGCGACGACCGCGTGAGCCTCGCCCTGCGCCCCCCCGACCTGGAGCCGGCCGCCCTGCGGGCCCAAATCAGCGCCCTGCGCGCGCTCGTGGCGCGGGTGCGGGACCGCCTCGCCGACCTGCCCGCGAGCCTCGCCGGGGCTGCCCGCACCGACATCGCCCCCGTCCGGCTGCGCTGCGCCCGCCACCTCGGCGAGCGCTGGCCCCAGGACTTCGAGACGCTGCTCCCCTGGCTGCTGCGGGACGAGACCCCGGAGCTGCGGCTCTTCGCCGCCCAGCGCGCGGGCCGGGACGGCGCCCACGTGCTGGCGGAACTCGCCCGGGACGTGGCCGTGCCCAGCCCCCTGCGCCGGCGCGCCCTGAACGCCGTCTCCGAGCGCTACCCCGAGCTGGTGGAGGGGGTCGCTGCGCCCCTGCTCGAGGACAACGCGCTCGACTCCGACGCAGCCTCGGCGCTCGCGGCCGCGGGCCTGCACGATCACGCCCCGACGCTGGCCGCGCGGCTGCTCACCCACGCCTCCGCGGAGCGCGTCGAAGCCCTCGCCCGCTTCCAGCACGCCTGCGTGGAGGGGGCGCTGCTCCCGCTGCTGAGGCAGGACCGCCTGCGGGCCGCCGTCGTGACCGCCTTGGGCCTCCGGGGCGGTCGGAACTCGGTGGAGCCCCTCATGGACCTCGCCGCCGAACGCAGCACCCCCCGCGAGCTTCGGGCCGCCGCCCAGGCCGCCGTCGCGCGCATCCAGAGCAGCCTCGGCGGCGCCGAGGCCGGCCGGCTCGCCGTCTTGCCCGAGCAGGCCCTCGAAGGGGCCCTCGCCCTGGCCGGGGAGGTCGGTTCGCTGGCCCTCGCGCAAGGCGGCGAACTCTCGGCGCCTTCGCCCAGCCCCAGCGCCCCCGCGAGGGTGGTCGCGGGCAGGGACGAAGGGTAGGCTTCCGCGCGATGCGCTCCCCCCCTCGAATCCTCGCGCTGCTGCTGGCGTTCGCAGGGCTCTTGGCGAGCCCCGCCCAGGCCCCCGCGGCCGACGACGACGACCCGCGCCTGGTGCGCCTGCTCGGCGCGGGCTGGGCGTTTCTCGAGTCCAGCGCGCTGAGCAAGGCCGAGGAGTCCTTCACCCAGGCGCTCGCCCTGCCCGACGGCAAGGGCAAGGCCGAGGTCTACTACGCGCTCGCGGCGCTGTGGTGGGAGCGGCGCAACGGCCAGGCCTCCTACAACTGGCTGCGCGAGGGGCTGGGTGTGCGGGACGAGCAGGGCTGGCTCTGGGATCCCGGTCCGGACGGCGGCTGGGAGCGCCGGATCGAGGGCCGCATCCGCTACATCGAGCGCAACTTCAGCTCCGTGAAGCTCGAGCTGCCGGGCGGCAAGCCCCTGGCTCCGCTGGCCGATCCGCCGCCGGCGGATCCCCTGCTCGCGAGCTTCTGCTCCAAGCTCGCGCGCGCCGTGAACGAGGGCTACGAAGCGGACGCCCGCCACCTCTACGTGCTGCTGCCCAACGGCCTGTACTGGGTCGGGGATCAGGAGCAGGTGCTCAACAGCGGCGAGCTCGAGGCGCACCGCGCCGAGACCTGGACCCTCGCCACGGACCGCGGCGGCTCGCGCAAGCGCCACGAGCAGCGCGTCGTGGCCATCGCGAAGGCGAGGTCCGACAAGGAGGGTCTGCGGGAGCGGCAGGAGGCCGCCCGCTTGAAGGCCCAGCGCCGGGAGGCCACCGCCAAGCCCGGCCGCACCGCCGCCCGCCCCGCCGAGCCCGCCAAGCCCAAGGATCCGGGCGAGCAGCGGCCCGTGGCACACCGCCTCGTCACCGCGGCCATGACCCAGGACATCTCCAGCGACGTCTCCGAGCGCTGGCACGCGAACAGCTTCCACGCCAGCTTCGGGGTGATCGTGCCGAGCCGCCGCTCGGAGCTGGAGTTCGACTTCCCGGACTCGGGCTTCCTCTTCCGCATCGACGACGACGGCGAGCTGAAGATCCGCGGGGCCGAGCGCCTGACTGAGCGGCTGGAAGCCGACTGGGTCATCGGCGAGTCCGGCCAGCCCAACTTCGTCGAGCTGTGGTTCGACGGGAGCAAGCTCAAGATCGCCGTCAACGGCGTGGACTTCCGCCCCGTCGTGGTGCGCCGCGGCAAGCCCGGGGAGCCGCTCGGCGCCTGGAAGATCCGGCTGAGCGACCCGGAGTCGGAGATCCAGCACCTCTGGATCGAGCGCCTCGTCCACAAGGTCTCCCGGGGCCGCTGAGGATGGGCGCCGAGGCGACGCTGTCGCTGTGCCTGATCGTGCGGGACGAGGAGGCCATGTTGCCGGGCCTGCTCGAGGCCTGCGCCGGCCTGTGGGACGAGCTCGTGGCGGTGGACACCGGCTCCCAGGACGGCACCGTCGCGCTGCTGGAGGCCGCGGGCGCGCGGGTGCTGCACCAGGGCTGGGCCGACGACTTCGCCGCCGCCCGCAACGTCGGCCTCGAGGCCGCGACCGGCGACTGGGTGCTCGTGTTGGACGCCGACGAGCGCCCGAGCCCCGGCTTCGGGACCCAGCTGCGCGCGGCGATGGCGGACCCGGGCATCGGCGCCGCCACCGTGCTGATGCGCAACCACCTCGCCCACGGCCACAGCCGGGACGTGCCGCTGCTGCGCGCCTTTCGCCGCGAGTGTGTTCGGTAAGAGCTCCGCATCCACGAGGACGCCTCCCGCAGCGTCGAGGCCATGCTCCGCGAGGCAGGCCTGAGCGCGGCGAGCCTGACCGAGCCGGTGGAGCACCTGGGCTACGTGCGCGAGCGCGCGGCGGAGCGGGACAAGAAGGAGCGGGACCAGCGCTTGCTGCGCGCCTGCGTCGAGGAGGACCCGGCGGACCTCTACAGCTGGTTCAAGCTGCTCGAGCTGGGGCGCTTCTGGCAGGACCCGGCCTTCAGCGCGTCGGTGGCCGAGGCCCTCGCGCCCCGGCTCGCGGAGCACGCCGAGGGCCTGGCCGAGCTGCCCCAGGGGGCCGAGCTGGTGACCCTCTTCGCGGAGGCCCGACACCCCGGCGACCCCGCGGCGGCGCTGGCCGAGTCCGAGGCCTTTCCCCAGGCGGCGCCGAGCCCCGCGAGCCTGCTCGCCCTGGGCGGCTGGCTGGAGGCGCTGAGCCGCCGCGACGAGGCCCGCCGCGCCTTCGAGCGCTGCCTGCAAGGCGGAGACCTCAGCACGCGAGTCAGCCTCGCTCGCCCGCTGCTCGGCCTGGCGAGGCTGGCCCTGGCCGAGGGGGACGCCGCGGAGGCCATCCGCCGCTCCGACCAGGCCCTGGGCCACGCTCCCCGTGACCCTGAAGCCCTGTTGGGGGCCCTCAGCCTGCGCGACGACCGCGACCGCGCCGCCTTCGCCGACGCGCACCGCGCCCGGCACGGGGACTCCGACGAGCTCGCCGAGGCCGAAGGGGAGGCCGCGCTGCTGGGCGGCAACGCCCTGGGCGCCATCGCCGCCTACCGCCGCTCGGGATCGCCGCGGGCGGCCCTGAAGCTCGCCCAGGCCCTGGTGCTCGCGGGGGAGGGGGATCGAGCCCGGGAGGTGCTGGCTGCATCGGCCCTGCCCGAAGCCGGGGTCGGCCTGTTGGTCTGCGACATCCTGGACCGCAAGGCGAGCAAGCTGGAGGTCGATCTCACGCAGAACGAGGCCGACGTCGCCCTGCTCGACTGGCTGCGCTGCTTGCAGAGGCGCCCCGATTTGCTGGCCAGCTTCCTCGAGGCTGCACCGGCCCTGCTGGGGGTCTTCCCCTGGCTCACGCAGCTTCTTTGAGGACTCCGACTTGCGCGCGGGCGGTCCGTGCGCTGACATCGTCGCCATGACCGACGCTGCCGTGGTGCAAGGGGCTGTCCTCTGGTTTCGCGAAGACCTCCGGGAGGGGGCCGTCCAGACGGACGATGGGCGTTTCCTTCGCTTCTTTCGGACCCGCGGTACACCCGAGCTGGAGCTGGGTGAGCGGGTCCAGGTGACCCTCGATCCCGAGGCGCCCGGCCGGGACCAGGTGCTGATCAGCGTGCTGCCGCCGCCCAAGGCCTTCGTCTCCATCGAGGAGATAACGGTGAAGCGGGTCGAGCAGGGCGAGGACCCGGCGGCCGCCGTGGCCGTTTCGCGGGCCGTGCGCCGCACCGCGAAGGCCGCCCCGACCCGCCGCCGCCGCACGGACAAGAAGCCCGTGCGCAAGCCGGGGGAGTCGCTCGATCGGGACACGCCGGTGCTGCACGGCCAGTTCGGCCAGGGCTTCGTGATCATGTCGACCAGCAAGGTCGCGCGCGTCCGCTTCGGCTCCCAGGAGCGCAGCGTGCGGGTCGCCGAGCTCGAGCTGCTGGATCGGTGAGCGATCCGCTCGACGAGTACGTTCGCAGGCGCTGGCGCCGCCGGGCGGTCATCGCGGTCCTGCTCCTCCTCCTCGCCGGCGCCGGCCTCTGGGCCCAGCAGAACCCCGACCGCGTGCGCTCCTGGTTCCGCGGCCCCGACCTGCGCCTCGAAGCTGCCTTGCGCCCCCTGCCGCCTTCGGTCCTCAACGGCGTCGACCTGCGCGCGCTGCACAGCGAGCTGCTGCCCGCCTGGTGGCTCCCGGTCTCGAACCACGAGCGCCGAGGCTCCGCCGGCAAAGCGGCGGAGGCTGCGGACGCGCTGGAGGCGGAGCTGGGCCCCGACCCCGAGCTGCTGACCCGCTTCCAGGCCCTGCGCGCGGCGGTGCAGGGTGATGTCTGGGACGACTCCGAGGCCATCGTCGCTGCCGCCCGGGCCTGGAGCGACTACCTGGACAGCCAGGGCGCGCCCTGGTTCATCGAGGCCTCGGTCCTCCGCCGCGCGGGCCGCTCCATCCTGCTCGTGAAGTCCTACGAGGTGGTCGGGGACGTGCAGGTCGCCGTCGCCTCGCAGCCCCAGCGGGTGCGCCTGATGCGGCGGGTGGACGGGACCAACGTGGTGGAGG
>JAJDAI010000978.1 GCA_029261955.1 Deltaproteobacteria bacterium
GTCGATGGCGCGCAGCTGCAGCGCCGCGGCCAGGGCGGCCAGCTCCTTCGGGTCGTCGATGAGCGCGATGTCCTTCGCGGAGAAGGAGGCCGTGCGCGCGAGCAGGGACTCGGCACCCGGGCGCGCGGCCGTCTGGTAGGCCACCTCCAGGTCCACGATCATCTTGGCCGTGACGATCCGCTGGAGTTGCGTCTCCAGGCTGCGGGGCTCTCGTTTGCTGTCAGCGGACATGGCGCGACAGCTTAGGAGGTTCAGAAGCCGATCTCGACCACCAGGGCCGCTCTGTGGCTCAGCTCGACCGCTCGATCCACGTCGCCGTCGTTGTCCTGGTCCCCGTCCACGGCCTTCGGATTCTGGAGCGGAACGTCGTACAGCGAGGCTGTGTAGACCACCTGGATGCTGAGTCGGTTGATCGGCCGCACCCCGAACGCGAAGTTTCCGCCGATGCTGCCGAAGGTCCAGTTCAGGTAGGGCTGGACCGCCTCTTCGCGGAAGAGGTTCACCAGGGCGAAGCGCGGCTGGAGGCTCAGCAGCAGGTAGGGCAGGTCGAGGCGGAGCACCGGGCCGATGCCGATGTCGAAGAGCGTCGTCATGGGCGAGGCGTCGACGCCGTCCAGGGACGAATCGAAGGACGGGAAGAAGCCGACGACCGCGTCCACCACCAGGCCCAGACGGCGCACGAAGGGCACCCGGCTGGGGAAGCGCAGGCCGTAGCTCAGGCGGAAGCCGGCGGCCCAGGGGACCTCGTCGCTCTGGAAGGCCGCGCCCGGCATCCAGGTGTGCGCGTAGCCGACCCCCAGCAGGTGGCGCCCGCCGTTGAGGTGGTCGCGCATCGTGCTGACCGAGTAGCGCCCCTCCTTCTTGAAGGTGAAGCGGCCGCGGTCGACCACCGCGCCCTTCTTGGTGCGGAACTCGATGATGTGCGGCCCGGGGTCGACCAGGACCGTGCGCGGGAAGGCGCCCTTCTCCTCGCCGTCCACGAAGAAGGCCAGCCCCTGCTGCGGGCCGTCGTAGGCCGAGACGAGGGCTGCTTCCACCCGGCGGCGGGAGCCGGGATCCCCGGACAGGATGAGCACCTCGCGCCCGACGACCTTGTAGAAGGCCATGGGGATCTGGACCTCGCGGGTGCCGTCGAGGGTGCGGTCACGCGCGTAGTCGTGGGCCTCGGCCACCGAGACGACGAGGTCGCCGTTGAGGTCGGCGTCGTCGAAGCGCTCCGTCAGCGCGTGGATGAGGTGGGCGGTGTAGACGCCGTGCTCGAGCTCCTCCTGCTCCAGGGCCGGGCGGCCGAAGGTGGTCGCGAAGAGCTGCGCTTCCTTCTCGCGGTGCCGCTCGCTGAAGGGCAGCTCCTCGTCCAGCACGGCCTTCGAGGCGCGGTCGGCGTCCCCCGAATCGACCTTGCCGTCGCCGGTGAAGCAGGCGTCGATGACGAGCGCGCGGCGGCCGGCGGGCAGCGTCTCCAGGAACTCCTGGATGGACTGGAGCGGCAGCGCGGTCTGCAGCGGGTCGTCCCGGCGGGTGTCGGCGGCGGCCAGGAAGACGCGCGAGCGCTTGCCCTCGTCCACCTGCCGGGTGCCGTGGCCGCTGAAGTAGAGGAAGGCGAAGTCCTCGGGCGCCAGCGTCTTCTGCCAGGCGTCGAGCGCCTTCATGATCCCGAGGGCCGACAGGTCCCCGCTGGTGAGCACCTCCACGCTCGCGAAGCCGCCGTAGCGGGGGTCCTCGAGCACGCTGCCGAGCTCCTCGGCGTCGTGGCGGGCGAAGCGGAGCGGCGCGAAGCCGGCGTCGGCGTAGTCGTTGACGCCGATGAGGAAGGCGCGGCGCGCGCCCTTCGCGTCGGTGTCGGCAGGCTCGGACGGACCACCGCCGAAGCTGCCCTGGGCGGCGGCGCTGCAGGGCAGCAACAGAATCAGCAGCAGCAGACGGATCACGGGCCGGCAGCCTCCCAGGTGACGCTCAGGTCGGTGAGGCCGACGGCGTCGTGCGCCAGGCCGAAGGCTTCGGGCGACTCGACCTCGCGGTCGGGGGGGATGTCGAAGGGCTTCGGGGACGCGATGAGCGTGTAGCGGGCGCGGCCTTCGACCGCGGGCCGGTAGTCGGTCTGACCCCCGACGACCAGGCGGTTTGGCCCCGGCACGCCGCGCCACTGGGCGCCGGGCGCGGGGTGGATCACGAAGGTCCGGCCGCCCTGCGTCTCCAGCAGCACGAGCGAGGCCGGGTCGGTCATCTGCGCCGTGAAGGTGATGGCCTGGTCGGCGGGGCGCCGGGCGCCGTCCTCGATGCGTGTCTCCCCCATGACGAAGAGGGTGCCGCGGATCGAGCCCTCCGTCCCGTCCCCCTTGAAGGTGAACCCGGGGGTCGGCGGGCTGAGAACGTCGCGCACCATGAAGCCGACCGCGAGCAGCAGGCCGGCAGCGAGCGCCAGGAACGCGGGGTTCGATCTGAGGCGACGGCGTGCATCCGCGAGGGAGTGGACCTGGGCCTCGGGGCCCTCCTCCGTCGAGCCCGTGGGCAGGGCGCCGCCCGTCGACCAGGCGGTCGGCTCCTCGTTTACGGACCCGGTGGGCAGGGCGCCGCCGGTGGACCACGCGGTCGCGACGCCGTCGAGGATCCCGTCGATGCGGGCCTGCCCGCCTTCGCTGAGCTCGCCTGGACCGTCGGACGCGCCCGCGAGCTCGGCGTCCGCCTCCAGCAGGGAGAACATCAGCTCGTCAAGTTCGGGATCCTGCTCGGCCGCAGCGCGCAGCTCGGCGAGCTCGGCGTCGCTGAGGTCGTCGGGGTAACCGGCCAGCAGCTCGTCGATGCGGGGGTCACGGCTCATCGTCGTGCCCCCCTCCCAGGCGCGCGGCGAGGGTCGAGCGTGCGGCGGCCAACTGACGCTTGACGGTGGTGGTCGAGATCGACAGGCGCTCGGCGATCTCCTGGTAGGAGAATCCAGCGACGTAGAAGTCGCGGACGATGGTGCGCCCCGGCTCCTTGAGGGCCTCCACGGCCTCGTTCACCCGGCGCGCGCGCTGCTTCTGTGCCGCGTCGAGCTCGGGGTCGGGGCCGGGGTGCGGCAGCCGCTCCGTCAGCGGATCCGTGCGGATCTCGCTGCGTCCCTCCAGGCGGCGGGTGTCCTTGAGGGCGCGGTGGCTGTCGCGGTGGTGGCGCGTGCGGCGCAGATCGATGGACGCGTTGCGCACGGCGCGGCGCACGTAGGCGAGGTACACGCGGGGCTCGGGGAAGTCCCCGATGCGGGGCAGCACGCGGCTCATCGCCTCCACGAACGCGTCCTCCGCTGCCGCCGGGTCCCTCAAGACGCGGTTGGCGAGTCGCAGCATCGGCCCCTGCAGAGCCCGCACGAGGAGACCGAGCGACCGGCGGTCCCCCCCCTGTGACGCGACGACGAGCAGCTCGATCTGACTGCGGTTGCCCGTCATCCCCTCCCTCGACCAGGGCGAGCCAAAGGCTAGCAGAGGCCTCACTGCGAGCGCGATCCGGTGAAGTCGACAGGTGTCCATGTCCCCCCAGACGATCGGACGGGGCATGCCGGGTCGCATTTCTTCAGGTGGATCGCACCGAATCTCGACCTCGCTTTTTGAAGGCGGGGGACCGAAGCGCGTTGGTGGCTCTGCGGGCAGGACGGCACAGCACGAAGCGGCAGGAGGCTGCGATGGCGACCCTGGGGGACAGGACGATTCGGGGGGATTCGGAACCGAAGCCGGGCGATGTCCTCGGCGGACGGTTCCGAATCGGCGAACGGCTGGGCGGGGGAGCCCAATCAGCCGTGTTCGAAGCGCGGGATCTGTCGTTCGGTGGCACCGGGGTGGTTGCTGCTGGCGGCAGGTCCCGCGTCGTCGTCAAGGTGCCGGCGAGCTCGGGGCCCGGGTCCCTGGGCAGCTCGGAGCCGAGCTCCCACGAGCTGCTCCGGCTTCGGCACGAGGCGGAGGCGCTCGCGCAGCTGGACCACCCGGGCTTCCCGCGGCTCCGACACCTCGGGCGCGAGGCGGGACGCGACTTCCTCGTCCTGGAGCAGGCGCCTGGGCTGCCGCTCCGTCGGCTGATCGCGGCGGGCATCCGGCCCCATCCCCGGGAGGCGGCCGAGGTCTTCGCGCGCCTCTGCGACGCCCTGGCCCACGCCCACGACCGGGGCGTGCTGCACCGGGACATCAAGCCGTCGAACGTCGTGCTGGAGGGCCAGGGCGCGGTCCTCGTCGACTTCGGCCTGGCCCGCACCGATCGGCTGCACGCCGACCTGGACCGCGGCCACGTGCTGGGCACGCTGCCCTACATGCCGCTCGAGGCCTTCGGGCTGCTCGGGTCCGGGCAGGGCGTCGATGAGCGCAGCGACCTGTATGCGCTGGCGGCGACGCTCTTCGAGTGGTTGTGCGGCGAGCAGGCCTTCGGTGGGGCAGACGAGAGCGAGGTCCTGGCGGCACACAGGGAGGGGCAGGTGGCCGATCCCTGCGCGCTCGCGCCCCGGACTCCCAGGTCCCTGGGCGACGTGCTGCTGCGCGCCCTGCGGCGCGACCCGG
>JAJDAI010000979.1 GCA_029261955.1 Deltaproteobacteria bacterium
CTTCGACGACGCCTTCGTCGCCGGCCTGCGCGCCGATGACTGGGACGCCGCGCTGCGCGCCGAGCAGCGTCCCCTGGCCGCCGAGGACGTCATCGTCTCCAGCGCCGTGGCCATGGCGGCGGTGCCCGGGCCGCTGCACGCCGAGGTCCTGTCCTACGAAGGCCCCTGGGGCGTGGGCTACACCGAAGCGGTCTTCTACGACCCCGAGCCCGCGCTCTACGCCATCGCCCGCGCCGCGGTCCGCGCCGCTGCGAGCGAGACGCCCTACGCCCCGACCGGGGGCGGCCCCGGCGCCGCGATCTTCGTGACGCTGATGAAGGAGGGGCGCCTGCGCGGCTGCATCGGAAGCACCGAGCCCATCCGCCCCGACCTGCACGCCTGCCTGGCCTGGGCCGGCGAGGCCGCCGCCTTGCGCGACCCGCGCTTCCCGCCGGTCACCCCCGACGAGGTGGACGATCTCGACATCGAGGTCTCCGTGCTCCAGCCCACCGAAGCCATCGCTGGACCCGAGCAGCTGGATCCGACGCGCTACGGGGTCGTGGTGAAGCGCGGGTTGCGCCGCGGCCTGCTCCTGCCCGACCTGGAGGGCGTGGACACGGTGGAGCAGCAGCTGGCCATCGCGCGGCGCAAGGCCGGGATCGAGGAGCACGAGCCCGTCGAACTGGAGCGCTTCACCGTCCAGAAGGTGGGGATGCCGTGAACACCCTGGAGCACTTCGAGTCCGAGGACCTCCACCCTGGCCGCTGGTGGCACCGCGAGGGCGAGCGGGTCGTCTGCGACCTCTGCCCGCGGGCCTGCGCCATGAAGCCCGGCCAGCGCGGCGCCTGCTTCGTGCGCGCGGGCACCGAGACCGGCGTCGTCCTGACGACCTGGGGCCGCTCCAGCGGCTTCTGCGTCGACCCCATCGAAAAGAAGCCGCTCAACCACTTCCTGCCCGGCACGCCGGTGCTGTCCTTCGGCACCGCGGGCTGCAACCTGGCCTGCCGCTTCTGCCAGAACTGGGACATCAGCAAGGCCCGGGCGATGGACCGGCTGATGGACACCGCGACCCCGGAGGCCATCGTCCGCGAGGCGAAGCGGACCGGCTGCCGCAGCGTGGCCTTCACCTACAACGACCCCGTGATCTTCGCGGAGTACGCGCTGGACGTGGCCGCCGCCTGCCGCGAGGCGGACCTGAAGACGGTCGCCGTCACCGCCGGCTACATCAGCGAGGGGGCGCGGGCCGAGTTCTTCGCGGGCATGGACGCGGTCAACGTCGACCTCAAGGCCTTCACCGAGCGCTTCTACAAGGGCCTCTGCGCCGGGTCGCTGGAGCCGGTGAAGGAGACGCTGCGCTACCTCGTGCAGGAGACGGACGTCTGGACCGAGGTCACGACCCTGCTCATCCCCGAGGAGAACGACAGCGACGCCGAGCTCGAGCAGCTCTCCGCCTTCGTGCACGACGAGCTCGGGCCGCACGTGCCGCTGCACTTCTCGGCCTACCACCCCGACTACCGCATGAAGACGCGCGCGACGCCCAAGTCCACGCTCCAGCGGGCGCGTCGGATCGCGCAGGGCGCCGGCCTGAAGTTCGTCTACACCGGCAACGTGCACGACTCCGAAGGCGACACGACCTTCTGCCCGAGCTGCGACGCGGAGCTCATCAAGCGGGACTGGTACGAGCTGCGCAGCTGGAACCTGCACGGCAACCGCTGCGCCTGCGGCGCCGTCATCCCCGGGCTGTTCGAGGACCGCCCGGGGACCTGGGGCCGCCGCCGGCTCCCCGTTCAGATCGGGGCTTGAGTCGGGCGAACTTCCCGCGGCCTGGAGCTCAGTCGGCCGGTCGCCCCGCCCACACCGCGCGGCTCAGCTCGGGGCCCTCGGTCATGCCGCCCACCAGGACCAGCTCGTCGGACGACGCCAGCGCCCGGTGGTCCATCGTCGCGAAGGGCGTGTCCCACTCGCCCCACCCCTCGGGGCTCCAGGTGATCGCGCCCGGCACGGGCTCGACCGGCTCGTTCGAGGCGTAGGCCAGGCCGTCGACGTTGTAGGCGCCGCCGCCGCCGCCGCTGATCACGATGCGCTCTGCCGTCGAGCCGCCTGCCGCTCGGTAGCGCGGCGGGCCGGGGTGCTCGCCGAGGTCCTCCCAGTCGATGGTCCCGTCGCCGCCCAGGTGCCCGACCCAGGCCTGCTCGATGAGTTCGAAGGAGTTGCCCACCCGCGCGACGCCGTCGACGAGCAGCAGGTCGTCGCCCAGGATCGTGCCGGCCGCGCCGAAGACCGGGGTGCCGGGGAAGGGGTCGGTCACGCGCCAGCTCTGGCTCACCGAGTCGTAGATCTGGACGGTGTCGATGTTGTCGTTCTGGGACCAGCCGGAGACCACGACGATCCAGCGGTTGCGCCAGGGCGCCACGACCGCGTCGTCGACGGCCACGGGCAGGGGCGGGCGGTCGACCCAGGTCTCGGTCCAGGGCAGCCAGGCGTCCACGCGGTCGAAGCTCGTCTCGGCGCCGTTCGCGGCGATGCTGTAGCCGCCGAGCAGCACGACCTCTTCGCCCAGGTTCACGGCGTTCGCGGCCACGCGCCCGACGCCGCCCGGCACCTCGCCCAGGTCCCGCCAGCCACCCGGCTCGAGGCACTGCGCGTCGGCGGTGACGTCGTCGAAGCCCAGCCCGCCCCGGATCCCCATGAAGGAGTAGACGCGGCAGTCGTTGTCGTCCGTGCCCGCGGCGACGGCGTTGTTGCTCACGCCCAGCGCCAGGGGCTCGAGCTCCTCCCAGACGACCGAGTCCCAGGAGGGGACGGGCGGCTCGTCCACCTCGGGCAGGCAGCCGAGCAGCAAGGAGGCCAGCAGCGCGCCCTTCATCCCACCGCCAGCGCGATCAGGAAGGACACCTGGCCCAGCTCCACCAGGGCGCCGTAGACGTCGCCGGTCAGGCCGCCCAGCTTCCGGCTGATCCGGGCCGCGAAGAGCATCGTCACGAGCAGCGCCACCGCGAGCGCGATGAGCCCGGGGATGCCGCAGAGCGAGGCCGCGGCGCCGGCCACGGCAGCTCCCTGGAGCACCTGGGTCGGGCTCGCGTGGGCCTTGAAGCCCGTGCCCATGCCCGAGGTGCGGGCGTAGTCGAAGTGCACGATGGCGGGCAGCACGAGCCAGCGGCCGACGGCGGGCGCGGCGACCGCGGCCCACAAGCCCACCTCGGAGCTGGCCTGGGCCAGGGCGGCGACGTGCACCAGCAGCAGGATGATCAGCGCCGCCGCGCCGTGAGCGCCCACCCTCGGATCGCGCATGATCTCCAGGACGCGATCGCGGTCCCGGTTGCTGCCCAGCCCGTCGAAGAGGTCGGCCAGGCCGTCCAGGTGCAGGCCGCCGCTGAGCAGGGCCAGCAGGCCGACGGACAGGGCCGCGGCGAGCGTCGCCCCGAGCGGCCCGATGAGCAGCAGGGGCAGGGAGCTGACGATCCCCAGCACGATCCCGACGACGGGGAACCAGGGCAAAGAGCGTGTCCAGTCGTCCTCGTCCAGCACCAACCCCAGCGAGGGGAGGCGGGAGAGGAAGGCCTGGGCGGCGGCGTAGCGGTGGAGCGGACGCATC
>JAJDAI010000980.1 GCA_029261955.1 Deltaproteobacteria bacterium
GTCACGGAGTTCGGCTGGCCGGCCTGGGATCCCGTGGACGCCCAGGACCAGGCGGACTGGGCGGAGCGATCGGTGCTGCTGGGACTCGGCCAGGGCGTCCGCACCTGGTGCGCCTACACGCTCCTGTCGCGCGAGGGCCCCACGGCCGAGGACCGCTTCGGCATGGCGGACGGCGAGGACGGCACCTTGCTGCCCTACGGCCAGCGCTTCGCGGACCTGAGCGGGCACCTCACAGGCCTCGTGCAGGCGGCTCCCCTCCCCCTGCTCGCCGGCCAGCACGGCGTCGCCTTGCGCTTCGACGACGGGCGCGAGCTCGAGGTGGCCTGGGGTGTGGGCACCGCCACCCTGAACGGGGTCGAGGTCGAGCTGGGCGGGACACCGCGAGGCTGGTAGCCCGCCCCCCCTGGCACCGACCGAAACGCGGGCTACATTCTCCCCCATGCGCGCCCTCCTCCTCGCCCTCCTCCTGGTGTCCTGCGGCACCGCGGAGTCCGCCGACCCGCCCGGGGAGGCCCCCGTCGGCATCGCCGCCTCGCCCACCCAGGACGGACACGGCGTGGCCCTGCTCGCCGGCGGCTGCTTCTGGTGCCTGGAGTCGGCCTTCGACCCGCTGGACGGCGTGATCTCCGCCGAGTCGGGCTACGCGGGCGGCACCGTGAACGAGCCCACCTACAAGCAGGTCGGGCGTGGCAAGACCGGCCACACCGAGGTCGTGCGCGTGGTCTTCGACCTGGGCAAGCTGAGCTACGAGCAGGTGCTGGAGGTCTTCTGGCTCAACCACGACCCCTTCGATCCCGACGGCCAGTTCTGCGACCAGGGCAGCCAGTACCGCCCGGCGATCTTTCCCATGGACGCCGAGCAGAAGCGGATCGCCCTGGCCCAGAAGGGCGCGAAGGCCGAGCTGCTGGGCAAGGCCATCCTGACCCACATCGAGCCCGCCGCGACCTTCTGGCGCGCCGAGGGCTACCACCAGGATTTCTGGAAGACGAACGCGACGCACTACCAGCGCTACCGGGCTGGCTGCGGGCGGGATCGGCGGCTCCAGGAGGTCTGGGGCAAGGCCGCGAAGCACTGAGGCCGCGGCTCAGTTCACCAGCTGGAGCAGGCGATCGGTCAGGGCCTGGAGCGTGAAGGGCTTCTGGATCCAGCCCACCCGGGGGTCGCCGCTCAGCACGTCCTGGAGCAGCTCGTCGTCGTAGCCGGTCATGAAGAGCACGGCGACGTCTGAGTCCTGCTCACGGATGGCCGCGAAGACCTCGTTGCCGTTGAGCTTCGGCATGATCATGTCGACCAGCACCGCGTCGAACTCGCCGCGTTGGGCGGCGAAGACCTCCAGGCCGAGCTCGCCGTCCTCGGCCTCCCAGACCTCGTGCTCCAGGCGGCGGAGCGCGCCGACGACGCTGCTGCGCACGAAGGCGTTGTCCTCGATGACCAGCAGGCGGAGCCGGTACTCGATCGCGGCGGAGATCGTCGTGACGCCGATCTCCTCCACGAGCTCGGACTCGTCGATGGCGGGAAGCAGGACCCGGAAGCTCGTGCCCACGCCCTCCTCGGTCTCGAAGTCGATGCCTCCGCCGTGCCGCGTCACGATGCCGTAGACGATGGACAGCCCCAGGCCCGTGCCCCGCCCCAGCCCCTTGGTCGTCGCGAAGGGGTTGAACAGCGACTCGCGCATGTCCTCCGGGATGCCGCCGCCCTCGTCGGTGACCGTGAGGACCGCGTAGTCCCCGGGCGGCAGCAGGTCCTTGCCGACGACCTCGGACGTCGCGAGCGTCTCCCGGCTCGTGCGCAGGGTCACGCGCCCGCCGCCTTCCATCGCGTCGCGCGCGTTGCTCAGCAGGTTCATCACGACCTGGTCGATCTGCCCCCGGTCCACGTGCACGGGCAGCACGTCCTCCCCCAGCTCCATCTCGAAGGTGACGTCCTCACGCAGGATGCGGACCACGAAGCGCTCGAGGTCCCGCAGGATGCGGTGCAGGTCCTGGGGCTCGAGGACCGTGATCTGCTTGCGACCGAAGGACAGCAGCCGGCCGGTGAGCTCGGCCGCCATCGAGGTCAGCGCGCGGAGCTGGCGACACTGCTCTTCGATCGCTTCGCGATCGCCCAGCGACAGCTGGATGAGGTCGGTGGAGCCCGCGATCCCCGTCAGCAGGTTGTTGAAGTCGTGGGCGACCCCGCCGGCGAACTGGCCGATGGACTCCATGCGCCGCGACTGGGTCAGGGTCTCCTCGAGCTTGCGCTGCTCGGTGATGTCCAGAGCCAGGGTCACGATGCGGGCGGCGCGTCCGGGCGCCCCCAGGCGGAAGCGGGTGTAGACGAAGGTGCGGGGATCGCCCCCCATCGTCAGCGTGGCCTCCCGCCGCACCAGATCGGTCTCGCCGGCGAGCAGCTCGCGCTCCTCCTCGCGCAGCCGGTCCGAGTCCCCTTCCTCCAGCAGATCCCGCATGTGCAGGCCCATGAGGGCCCGGCCGCGGGAGAACAGCTCGTCGAAGCGCGTGCTGAAGCGTTCGATCCGCCCGCTCGCGCTCTGGATGGACACCGCGAGGGGGGCGTGTTCGAGCAGGCCGGCGAACTCCCGGCCCAGCTCCTCCACCGGGCCGGCGATGCGGCGGCTGGCCCGCACGATCCCCCAGAGTCCCAGGCCGCCCATGAGCAGCCCGAAGGCCAGCAGCCCCACGAGCCCGCGGCGGAAGGTGTCGTCCGCTCGCGCACGCGAGACGCCGATGCGGATCACGCCGAGCTCCTGTTCGGGGAAGCCCGCCCGGAAGGGCCGCACGATCTCCGTGATCCGCTGCCCGTCGACCCGCACCTCGCCCGTGCCCTCGGAGGCCCCCGCTTCGGGCAGCTCGCCGGCCTCCGCCCAGACGCCCACCCCCGCCTCCTCGATGCGCACGAAGACGAGGTCGGGGTGGTCCTCGACGAAGTCCTCGACCAGCAGCTGGGCGTGGTACTTGCCCGAGAAGCTGACCCGGTGGATCGACTCCGCCAGCACGTCGGCCAGGGTGCCGGCCAGGC
>JAJDAI010000099.1 GCA_029261955.1 Deltaproteobacteria bacterium
TCCTGGTCGCCGTGCCCGAGCGGCTGCCGCTCCAGTCGTCCGCGCGGCTCCTGGCGCGCGTCTACGCCCGGCGGGTCCTGCCCTGGCTCAGCAAGCAGCTCGGCGCCACCGAGGCGCGGGCCGCCCTGGATCGCGCCTGGCAGGCTTGCGACGGTCGCCCGGCCAGCTGGCTCCGCGCCACGGCGGTCGAGGCCGGCGTGTTCGCGAGCGAGCTCGTGCAGCGGGCGGGCAACAAGCCCCTGTACCTGGTGCTGAACCGGGTGCGGCGAGGCGACGACGTGGACGTGGGCCACGCGCTGGTGAGCGCAGCGCGGGACGGCCTGGGTCTCGACCTGCGGTTCCGCGGGGTCGTGCCCTTCGAAGACGATGGCTGGATCCGTGCCCGGCGACACCGCGTGGCGGTGCCGGGAACGGCTGGGGATCTGCTGGGCCTCGAGGTGGATGACCTGCTCCGTCGCATGGAGCGGGACGAAGACGTGCCACCTCCAGGGACGTGGCAGTGGTCGCTGCAGGAGGCTGCAGTGGCGATGAAGGCAGGCGCAGGGAAGTAGTTGTCCCCAAGGGGAACCACGGTGGGGATCTCGTAAGCAGAAGCAGGAGCAGAAGCAGAGCAGCAGTTGAGCAGCCGGCGCACGTTGAGCAGTGCAGCGCCGGGCAGGGTGGTGAGCAGATGAAGTTCGTGACGCAGGATTACTACGAGATCCTCAACGTGGGCCCCGGGGCCGGCAACGAGGACGTGAAGCGGGCCTACCGCACCGTCCGGGGCTCGTTCCGCCCCGATTCCATGGCCATCCACAGCCTGTATTCGGCTGAGGAAACCGAGGCGATCAGCGCCAAGATCGACGAGGCCTTTCGGATCCTGAGCAATCCGGAGTCCACGCGGCGGTACAGCAAGTACCACCGGGCGGCCCGGGTCGGGATGACCGTGCCGCGGGACGCGGACCAGTTCTTCGACCAGGTGCACGCGCTCGACGAGCCGAGCCCCATCGAGGACCTCGCGAAGCACCTGGGCCGCAGCAAGCGGGCCCGCGAGGAGTCGCGGCAGGTCCAGACCCTGCCGCCGAAGCCGAAGATGTCCATTCGCCTGGCCGCGGCGCCCACGCCCGTGACCGGACCCGTCGAGCCGCCCGCCATCCGGCACGCGGCCCTGCCGCCGGTGCAGGCGCCCGCCGCCCTCAAGGCCGAGCCCCAGCAGCTGGTGGCCTCGGTGGAGCTGCTGCTCGACTCCCTCGAAGAGGTGCCGGCCCAGGTCGCGTCGGTCCCGATGTCCTGGGCCGAGGCGCCCGCGCCGATGCCCGCCGTGGCAGCCACCCCCGTGACCGGCCCCGTGGCCGGCGGCTCGCTCGGCATGCTCGGCGCCGGCGGCGGGCCCAAGCTCAGCTCGGTTCGCGGGCGTGGCCTCGAGGCCACGGCGCAGGTCGACGCCTCGACCCAGCTCCTCCCCGGCGCGCAGGTCACGGAGCAGCCCCCGACGCTCGTGTCGGTCCGCCCCGTGCACACCAACGCCGCCCCGAAGGTCGACTACAGCTCCCGCCGCTGGCAGCGCGAGACGGTGCGCACCCGCGCCGTCGGTCCGCTGGACGTGCGGCCCCTGGGCGCGGACGTGATCGAAGCCCTGGAGATGGACTGCGGCGGCATCAACGGCGCCTTCATCCAGCAGGTCCGCCGCGAGCTGAACATCAACCTGCAGGACATCGCCGACCGCACGAAGATCGGCCTGTCCATGCTGCGCTACATCGAGGACGACCGCCTCGACCAGCTGCCGGCGCGCGTGTACCTCAAGGGCTACCTCAGCCAGATGTGCCGCCTGCTCAAGCTGCCCGTCCCGGAGATCCCGGACCGCTACCTGGCGCGCTGAACCCTTGCGCTGAGGCCGCAGCCCTCTACATTGCGGGCCATGCCCGAAGACAAACGCGAGTGGGAGGTCCACCCCAACGCCGCGGGCGTGCGTGTGGACCAGTTCCTGGCTCAACGCATCCCCGACTTCAGCCGCGCCTACGTCCAGAAGCTGGTCGACGAGGGCCAGGCGACCATCGACGGATCCGTCTGCCGCCGTTCGCAGCGCCTCCGCCCCTTCCAGATGCTGGAGCTGTGCGTGCCGGCGCCCACCGCGCTGGACGTGAAGGCCGAGGACATCCCCCTCGACATCGTCTACCAGGACGAGCACCTGCTGGTGGTCAACAAGGCCGTGGGCATGGTCGTGCACCCCAACACCCACGACCGCGACGGCACCCTGGTCAACGCGCTGCTGCACCACTGCGATGACCTGAGCGGGATCAACGGGGTCGAGCGGCCGGGCATCGTGCACCGGATCGACAAGGACACCTCGGGCCTGCTGCTGGTGGCGAAGCACGACCAGGCGCACCACCACCTCAGCGATCAGTTCCGCGAGCACAGCACCGAGCGGCTCTACATCGCGCTGGTCTACGGCGGGGCCCCGCAGCCCGACGACGGCACGATCACGACCTGGATCGGGCGCGATCCGCGGGATCGCAAGCGCATGGCGAGCGTGGACGGCAGCGGCAAGCACGCGATCACGCACTACCAGGTGGCCGAGGACTACGGCCCCTGCGCGATGGTCGAGTGCTCGTTGGACACCGGCCGCACGCACCAGATCCGCGTGCACATGAGCGAGATGGGCCACCCGCTCATCGGCGACCCCGTCTACGGCGGGCTGGGCAAGAAGCGGCTGCCGGGGGACCCGAAGCTGCGCGTGCTGCTGACGCCCATCCGCGGCCAGATGCTGCACGCCGCGACCCTGGGCTTCATCCACCCGGCCACGGACAAGTACACGAAGTTCCAGGTCCCGCCGCCGCCGCGGATGATGGACGTGATCCGCGGCCTGCGGACCAGCGCGCGCATGGACCCCGAGGCCGAGGGCCCCTGGGATCGCCCCGACGCGCCGTCCTTCGGGCGCCGGAACGCGCTGGTCCCGGACTACGAGGCCGAGAGCTACTGAGCGCCAGGCTCAGCAGCCCCCGGGCTCATCGTCAGGGGCAGACGTAGGTGCCGGTGCCGTCGTCGTAGGACTCGACGTCGTCCACGAGGCAGCTGCCGCCCTCGAAGCCGTCGATGACGTCCTGGCAGGTGATCGTCTGCAGCGCCATGCCGTCGATGCGCTCCCCCTCGAGGTTGATGGCCGTGATCGGCAGGCAGAGCAGCTCGTTGTCGTTGGGGCAGGCCGTGCAGTCCACGTTCAGCGTGTCCGAGGCCAGGGCGCAGAGCGCTCCCTCAGCCGCGCCGTCTTCCACCACGCCGTCGAGGCCGCGCGTGTCCAGGATGGCGTCGAACTGACCGCCCACGAAGAGCGCGCCGTCCGGCGACCAGAGCCCCGAGAGCGAGGCGTTGAACAGCCGGGCCGGCGTGCCGGCGACCGTCAGCGTGAGGTCGGCGGGACCGAAGCGCAGGTAGGGGTTGTCGAAGGCAGCGGGCGTGTCGTCGCCACCGCCGGGCATCTGGTCGGTGCCGTAGGTCCAGTTGAGGCTCTCGGTGCAGAGGTCCTGGGTGACGTCGCCGATGCCGTCGACCACGCCCAGCGCGCCCACCATCTGCAGGCCGGGCTGCGCGGCCTCGCTGAAGTCGGAGTCGGGCAGCAGGCTGACCAGGACCGCGGTGCCTTCGAGGAAGGTCGCGAGGATGCCGCCGAGGCCGGGGGGCTCGATGAAGGTGGCGCCGGGCAGGTCCAGGCTCGCGACCTCACCCACCAGCGAGGGCGGGTCGAGCACGTCGTTGCCGACGTCGCTGGTGCTGAAGTTCACCGTGAACGAGGCCACCTCGGCCGGCGTCCAGGCGATCGTCAGGACGTAGGCGGTGTCCGGCACCAGGTCGTCGGCCGGGTCCAGGTTCAGCACCGTGCCGTTGTTGCTCCACTCGCCGCCCTCGGCGACCAGGGTGCCGTCGGCGGTGGACAGGCTCAGGCTGCCCGAGTCGGGGGCGCCGGCGAACTCGACCCAGAGCGGATCCGAGAAGAGGAAGTCGTTCTCATCGGGCCCGGGGCTCAGGTCCGAGATCGAGATGTTGCCCGCAGCGTCGTCGTCGTCGTCGTCGCCGGATGCGTCCGGGTCGGGCTCGCAGGCAACGATCAGGAGCAGGGCGGGCAGGAGAAGCAGGAGTCGTCGAAGCACAGGTCCCTCCAGGGTGTTCTTGAGGGCTGTCTATCGAAGAACGACAAAGGGCGCCAGGGAATCCCTGGCGCCCTTTGAAGGCTTTCGCGCTGCGGGCTGATCAGCCCGCGACTACATCAAGGGGTGTAGTCGGGGCACAGGTCGTAGGTGCCGTCAGCGTTCGAGTCGTAGTCGACCGCGTCGGCGCAGTCGCACGCGGGCAGCGGGTCGTCGCCGCAGTCACCAGACGCCACGTAGCGCGTGATGATGTCGACGCAGTCCATCTGCTCGAGCACGAGGCCGTCGACGCGTGCAGCCACGATCTCGGTGGCCAGCAGGCTCAGGCAGAAGGGCTCGGTGCCGTCGTCGTTGCAGGGCTCGCACTCGACGCCGATGGTCTCCTCGACCAGGGCGCAGACCGCATCCTCGCCACCCTCGGGGTCCAGCTCGGGAGCGAGCGGGCGGGTGTCGACGGAGCCGGCGAAGGTGCCGCCACGCATGTCGTCACCATCGGGGTGGAAGGTGCCCGTGATGTTCAGGTCGTTGATGGTGGCCGAGATGCCCTGGATGCTGATGTCCAGGTCCGTGGGGCCGACCGACATGTCGGGGTTGTCGAAGATCGCGGGCTCCTGGTCGGTGAACGCCAGGGTCTCGGTGCAGTCTTCCTGGACCACGATGTTCTGGACCGGGTCGGTCACGGCACCGAGGGCGCCCAGGATCTGGAGCTCACCGGCGGCGAAGTCCGAGTCCGGGGTCGGCATGAACAGGATGGCGATGTCGCCGATCTGCGACTGCAGGATCGGGCCGACTCCGGGGGGCTCCACGAAGTTGGCGCCAGCGAGGTCGATGTTGTAGGTCGAGTCGACCAGGGTCGCCTCGGGGGTCGCCAGCTCGTTGCCGTAGGGGCCCGTCTGGAACGTGAACGTGAACGCTCCGGCCGAGTTGGGCGTCCAGGAGATGGTCATGTCGTAGTCGGTCGACGGCGCGAGGGGCGCATCGGGCGAGAAGGTCAGGACGGTGCCGCCGCTGCTCTCGGCGGTCGTGCCGCTGACGCCCGCGATCGTGATCTCGGCGGTGTCCGGCACGCGGTCAAAGCGCACCCAGATGTCCGAGCGGAAGTAGAAGTTGGTGGGGCTCTCGGGGTCGGGGTTGACCTCGGTGATCACCACGTCCGGGGCGACGTCGTCGTCATCCCCGGCGGAATCGTCGTCGTCGCCCTCCACACAGCCGGGGGCGAAGGCCAAAATCGGAAGGAGGAGCAGCAGGCTCCACAACTTGTTGCGCATACGAATCGTCTCCGTTATTTCGGGCGTTCTTGCCCGGACTTGTTAGAAATCCCCCGGATTCCGCGCAGCGACGGCGGTCGTGGGAACCCAGGAACGAGCGGAATGTAGTCGATCCCCGCTAGGTGGTCAAAGTGCCTTTTGTTCCCGGGGGTTCCGCCCGATCGGACCCGGTGTGATCGGGCACAGGGAGTCCCGGCGATCTAGTCTGTCGGCCGTGAGCGACTCCCCCCCGCCCGAGCGCCCCTCCTGGGCCGACCACAGGCTCTCTGTCTGCGGGTTCTGGCCCCGCGCGGAGAGCGCTCCAGACGCCGTCTCGAACCTCACCCAGGTCCACGGCTGCACGGTGCATGTGCTCACCGGGCGTTCTTCGCCCCTGGAGGGCGACGGCCTCTGGACCGACGTGCCGGGACTCGCCGTCTCGGTTCGGGTCGCGGACTGCACGCCCATCCTCCTCTGGGATCCGATCGCGGGTGCTGTCGCCGCGGTGCACGCGGGCTGGCGGGGCACGGCCCGGGACATCGCGGGGGAGGCGGTGCGGGTCGGGGTCGAGCAGCTCGGGGTCGAGCCCGGTCGTCTGCGCGCCGCGATCGGCCCCTGCATCGGCCAGCAGGCCTTCGAGGTCGGGGACGAGGTGGTCGCCGGCCTGAGGGGTGCCGGACTCGACGAGGGGGACATCGGCCTCATCACAGGTCCCCGCGGGCGCGCGCACGTGAGCCTGCGGCAGGCGAACCGGGCGCTGCTCCGCCGGGCGGGCGTGCCCGACGCGCAGATCGAGGACGTCGGCGGCTGCTCACACTCCTCCCCGCGCTACGAGTCCTACCGGCGCGATGGCAAGGCCTCGGGGCGCATGCGCGCCATCATCGCGCTGGCCCTGCTGCTGGTCGGCTGCTCCGCGCCGCTGGACCCCGCCGCCACCGTCGACGCCGCCCAGGCCGCCTTGCGCTCCGGCGACGCCCCGGCCGCCGAACTCGCCCTGCGGGAGCTGCTCGAACAGGACCCCGAGGACACCCTGGGCCGCGCCGTGCTGGCCCGCGCGCTGCACGACCAGGGGCGCTTTCGAGAGGCCAGCGTGCAGGGCCGCATCGCCCTCGGCCTCGACCCGGGGCTCTGGCAGGTCGCGTGGAACCTGGCCTGCCACCACGCGCGCCTGGGGGAAGCCGACGAAGCCATCCACTGGCTCCAGGCCGCGCTCACCGCGGGCGAGGCCGACCGCGAGGATGTGCAGAACGACCCCGACCTGGCGACGCTGCTCACCGACCACCGGGTGGCCTTCTTCCTCAACGGCGGGGTGCTGAGCCGCACCGAGGACGACGCGGTCCTGCTGGTCCAGCCGCGCACGGTGCCGGTCGGCGAGACGACGACGCTCACCCTCGTCTCGCTCGCGCTGAACCGCGCGCTGCTCAGCAAGCGCCACCCGCTGGAGCTGCGCCCGCTCCGCCCCGTCCCGCCCGGCGCGCTGCTCGGGCACACCCGCCGCGAGACCTTCTCCACCGGCGCCGACGGCGACCGGGAGTACAGCCAGCGCACGGTGCATTTCGGCTTCCTGCCCCGCAAGCCGGGGGTCGCCGCGCTGGGGCCCTTCAAGGTCCGGGAGGGCGAGCGGCACCACCGGACGAACACCGCGGTGCTCGAGGTGACCTCGGGCAGCGACCCGGGCGCAGGCCTGGCCCCCGAGGCGCTGGGCGGCGGCTTCTTCCGGGCCCCTTCGGAGGTGGACGCGGCGCTCGTCGCGGCCCACGAGCAGCGCGGCGGCCCCATCGTCGAGCTCGATCCCCGCAGCGAGGAGCTGCTCGACGCTCCCTGGCACCCCGGCCCCGGCTACGAGGCGCGCGTCTTCCGCTTCCGCGCGACGGACCTGGAGGCCCTGCCGCCGTCGATCCCCGAGCGCGCCGAGGGCGTGTTCCGCTCTGTCCTGGTGCAGCGCGGCAGCGAAGGCTTCAGCCACGTGCTCGAGCTGCGCTGAAGAACGAGCACTCCGGTGTCCGACACCGAGGTGTTCGTTCAGCTCTTGCGGCGGCGCTGCTTCTCCTTGGCGGAGGCGCTGCTGCCCATGTACTGCTCGAAGATCTTCTTGTCGGGCGCGGCGGCGTAGGCGACCTCGTAGTCGACGGCGCCGCGGCGGAAGAGCTCCATCACGTGGCGCTCGAAGGGCCACATGCCCTCCCCGAGCGAGGTCGTGATGACCTGGCGGATCTGGTGGAGCTTGTTCTCGCGGATCAGGGTCGAGACCGCGCCGTTGTTCTTCAGGAACTCGACGGCGGGGATCAGGCCGCGGCCCGACTTGTGGCGCAGCAGGCGCATGTTGACCACGGCGCGCAGGGTGTCGGAGACCATGGCGCGGGCGCCGGCCTTCTGCGTGTCCGGGAACACGTCGATGAGGCGCGAGATGGCGTTGGTCGAGCTGTTCGCGTGCAGGGTCGCGAGGATCAGGTGGCCGGTCTCACTGGCGGAGAGCGCCATCTGCACGGTCTCGAGGTCCCGCAGCTCGCCCACCATGATGACGTCGGGGTTCTCCCGCAGCGCGTCGCGCAGGCCGCGGTTGAAGCTCTCGGTGTGGGTGCCCACTTCGCGCTGCTGGATCAGCGACTTCTGGTTGGCGAAGAGGAACTCGACCGGCTGCTCGAGCGTGAGGATGTGCAGCTGCCGGTTGGCGTTCATCTGCTCGATGATCGCGGCCATCGTCGTCGACTTGCCCGAACCCGTGGGGCCCGTGAACAGCACGAGCCCGTTCTCCTGACCCGACAACCAGGTCAGCTCTTCGGGCAGGTTCAGGGCCTCGAGCGACTCGATGGCGGAGCGGATGTAGCGGATGGCGGCGGAGACGCCCCACATCTGGCGGAAGACGTTGACGCGGAACCGGCCGATGCCGTCCACGTGGTAGCTCAGGTCGACCGAATGCTCGACCTCCAGCTGCTCCCGCTCCAGCGGCGACAGGATGCTGAGGACGACCTTCTTCAGCTCCTCCGGCGAGAGCTCGCGGCCCTGGCTGGGCTGGAAGACGTTGTCCACGCGCAGGGTTGGCGGGAAGCGGGGGGTCAGGTGCAGGTCGGTGGCGTCCTGCTCGACCATCCAGCGGAGCAGCTTGTGCAGCTCCTCGCGGGAGAGGCGGTCGCCGTAGACCGGCGGGATCGTGGCCTCCTCGCGGCTGTAGGCGATCTCGGCCTTGGGGCGCAGGCCACCGCGGGGACGGCCACCGCCCGAGGTGATGTCCAGGGACATGCTGGGCGCGCCCTCGGACGGGCTGAACGCGGTGTCGTCGTCGTCGATGCCGGGGATGAAGGGGGCATCGTCGAGGGAGTCGTCGGGCGCCGCGCGCACGGACTGGGTCCCGGTCGCCGCCTCCTCGCCGCCGAGGGCCCGGAAGTCGGCGGCCCAGCTGCCGTCTTCCTTGTGGATCAGGCACTCGTAGAGCTGACCCTGGAACTCGTAGCGGATGTTGACCAGGCCTTCGGTCTGCAGGCGCGCCAGATCGGCCGGCTCCGTGATCTCGCGCACGAAGCCGACGAGCTGGTCCTCCGTGAAGGCGGGGATGTCCAGATGCTGCGAGGTCCGGCCGAAGACCACGGCGGGGGGATTCCCCGCGCGGAGCCGCATGCCGTCTGCCTGCTCGGTCGTCATGAGCCGCAGAATGAAGTCGAGCCTAGCCATCTTGTGCTGCCCCTCGCGTGAACACCCCGTCGGCCGATTCTAGCGGCTCGACCGGCTGCGGGTACTCAGGGGGTGGGCGCTTCGCAGGTCGCGACCAGCTCGCAGCCGTTGATCAGCTCGAAGTCGCCGGCGACGTTGTCGGTGGCCGTCGCGGTGCAGGTCGCGAGATCGACCTGGGAGGTCAGCGGATCGCCCACCCCGCCGTCGCAGGACAGGCCGAAGCCGCCGCTGGTCTCCAGGGTCGCGTTCGCCACGTCCGCGGTCGTGAAGCCCGCGAGCGAGATGCCGTCGCCGGTCGCGCCGGTGACCGTGGTGCCGTCGACGCTCAGCACGCCCGCGGCGGCCAGGATGCCCTCCTCGCCCGCGTCGGTGATGCTGCCGTCGACCAGGCTGAGGGTGCCCGCGTCGAGCCGGTAGCCCTGGAGCGTGGAGCCGCCGATGGCCAGGCCGTCGGCGGTGACGTCCGCGATCCCGCTCACGCGCACGCCTTCCCCGATCGAGTTCACGAAGCCGCCGCCGGTCACCGTCACCAGACCCGCCGTCGCGTTCAGCGCCTGGGCGCCCGAACCGGTCACCGTCACGTCCGTCAGCGAGACCTCGCCGCCCGAGACCTGGAAGCCAGCTCCGGTCACCGAGGCGATCGTGCCCCCGCCCACCGTCAGCGATCCGCTGGTCACCTGCGCGCCCTGGCTGCCGCCGGTCACGTTGAGCGCGTCCAGCTCCACCGCTGCGCCGGTCACGAGGACGCCGGAGTTGTTGGCCCCCGTCACGGTCAAGCCCGTGCCCGTGACCACGCCCGAAGCCGCCCGCAGGCCCGAGCCTGTCGCGCCGCTGATGATGGCGCCGTTCAGGGCGGCGCTCGCTGCGCTGCTCAGGTCGATGCCGTTGTTGCCGCAGTCCTGGAGCAGGGTCCCGTTCAGCTCGATCTGCACACCCGCCGCGAGCGCCTGGATGCAGTGCCCGCCGGTGCCCAGCAGCTCCGTCTCCGCCCCCATCACCAGGCCGCCGGGCGAGTAGAGCGGGGAGCCGGACCACTGCCAGTCGGTCAGGTAGACGCCCCGGTTGGTGGTGCCGGTGATGACGTTGGGCTCCTCGTCGACCTCGGGGTCGGCGAGCACCGCGGTCGCGCCGGACATCCAGATGGCGTCCGCGGCCCCCTCGATGGTGTTGCCGCTCAGCGTGACGACCGGCAGCGGGTAGTCGGCGTCGAAGTCGGCCCAGCCGTCGCAGTTGTCGTCGACGCCGTTTCCGGGCGTCTCGGGCTGGCCCGGGAAGATGGTGTCGTCGGTGTCGTTGCAGTCGCCGTCGGCGATGGTCACGCCGTCGCCGTCGTTGTCGAGGATGTCGAGGCCGTCGTCCGCCACGCCGTCGCAGTCGTTGTCCACGAGGTCGCCGGGCAGCTCGGTGGCGTTGAAGAAGCCGATGTTGGCGTCGTTGTCGTTGCAGTCGCACTCGTGGATGCGCCGGCTGTCGCCGTCGGTGTCCATCGTCAGGCCATCGGGCAGGGCCATCGTCGCGTAGACCGCGGCGGTGAGCGTCGAGGCGATCACGTTGTCCGCGAGCAGGTGCTCGCCCATCCCCGTGAGGTAGACGCCGTAGTCGAGCATCGGCGAGTCGATGGTGTTCTCGCGGATGGTCACGCCCTGATCGAGGCTCGGATCGCTGCCGCTGATGTAGATGCCGCGCTGCCAGTCGAGCAGGTCGCAGGCAGCGACCTCGGGGTCCTCGGTGTTCCCGAAGAGGTTGTCCTCGATCAGGCTGCCGCCCGAGTCCCGCATGTAGAGCCCGGCGGAGCTGCCCACGCAGAGGGTGTTGCCGGTGATCTGCGCGTCGGGGGCGTCGTTGATGTAGAGGCCCCAGCTGCCCTCCCCGCCGTCGAGCACGTTGTTGCGCACCCGCGGGCCCGAGGCCGCGAAGGGGTCGTTGCCCGAAATCCACACCGCGGAGCTGGGGAAGTAGCCGTTCTCGTCCATGAAGCCGCTGTTCAGGAAGCTGTTGCCCAGCAGCTCGACCTGGGAGTCCAGGACCGTGATCGCCGCGTTGGCGCTGTCGGCGAAGGTGCCGTCGCTCCACTGGAGCAGCGAGGGCGCGCCGTTGCTCTGCATCTGGAGCGCGGTGCCGCCCTGGATGTAGAGGATGTCCTCGGGCAGCGGGTCCTCGAAGCCGTCGATGTCGGTGAAGGCCGGGCCGCGCAGCTGGTCGGCGATGACGCCGCCCGTCCCGAGGATCGTCGAGTCCACGCCGAGGATGCCGAAGCCGTAGGAGTCGGTGACCGTGGGGTTGGTGATGACCGCCGTCGATCCCTCGATGTGGATCGCGCGGGACCAGCTCTCGCGCAGCACGTCGTCCGTGGAGCTGAAGGTCGAGTCGACCACCACGATGTTGGCGAACTCCGAACCCGTGATCGAGTTGCCCGTCAGCTCGCAGGAACCGACGAAGAAGCAGTCGATGCCGAAGCCGTTGGTGATGCCGCCGGGGTTGTTGGGGTCCGTGTTGTAGGCGTGGTCGACGCCGTCGAT
>JAJDAI010000981.1 GCA_029261955.1 Deltaproteobacteria bacterium
TCGACCAGCAGGGTGGCGATCCGGTCGGCGTCGGCGGGGGGCAGGTTGCTCAAGACGATGCGCATGGGGACAGCGTATCGCGCCAGAACGGCAGGAGGCCGCGCCGAAGCCGACGCGGCCTCCTGGTCTGTTCGATCAGTCGCAGGTGGCGGTGCCGACCTCGTACTCCCAGTAGCTGGCCCAGGAGCGGCGGAAGTCCAGGTCACCGTCGGCCCAGGCGGTCTCCTGACCGCCGAGGATGGGCGTGCACTCCAGGTCCACCTCGATGACGAGGGCCTGCGCGACGATGCGCTGCGCGTTGGCGCTGGTCGGCACGAGCATCACGGCGATCTGCTCCATGCAGCTCGGCTCGAAGCCTTCGCCCGAGGCGGCGGCGAGCGACAGGATCTGGTCCACGCGGCACTGCGACCAGGAGCCGAGGCCCGCGCCGCTCAGGTTGTCCTCGATCAGGCTCCAGATGGAGCGCTGGATGTCGCCGAAGGTGTAGGTGCCGCCACAGGACGTCGAGCCCTGCCCGATGAACTCCTGGTTGAGGATCCAGTTCACCTGGTCGAGGTTCTCGGGGAACTCGACGAAGCCGGCCGCGGCCGCGTCGTAGGACGAGTAGACGTCCGCGGTGTAGTTGGTGTTGGCCGACATGTTGCGGTCGGTGTCGACGCACCAGGCGTCGTAGGTGCCGTTGAGCGCGCCGCCGTTGGTGACCGTGGTCTCCCAGTAGTTGTCCTGCTGGGGCCGCGTGGAGCGGATGGTCACGCTGTCGGGCAGCTCGGTGTCGAGCTCCAGGGTCGGCGGCTCGTAGCCCACGATGAGGTTCGTGTCGGCGTGCGCCGCGAGGTAGAGCACGTCGCCCGTCAGCGCGTTCAGGTCCGACAGCGCGATCGAGTACTCGTCGACCTGGGTCGAGATGGCCTCGTGCTTGTAGGGGAAGCGGCCCGGCGCGTGCTTCCGCGGGGCGTCAAGCGACGCGTAGAGGTGCGTGGTGCTCATGACCGCGCCGCCGGTGGCGTCGTAGGTGATGAAGAGGTCGGTGCCGTCGTCGCAGACGAGCAGATCACCGACGTCGGTGTGCTGGCCGGCCATGAGGTCCAGGACATCATCCGCCGCTGCGGGCGCGGCGAGGAGGGTGATCAAGCCGATCGCCGAGACGATTCGAAGCAGGTGGGTCATTGCGTTCTCCGGGGTTGAGTGAAGCGTGTTCGGCGGGGTGAGGAGACCCGCCTACTTGCCGTCCTACCCGCGGCGGGATTCCGGAACAATGTTCATTCTCACGAGAATTTGGAGAATCTCGCCGAAGTGGCCGCGATCACTTCGGATCCTTTTTTCTCTTTTTTTTCAGTCTCTTGCCGCGCGACCGAACCCAACGCCAGGAGGCGGACGGGTGGAGATCCCAAAGTCACAGAATCGATCCGGCAGGGATGAGCCTCCCTGGGATCAACCGGCTTCGATCACCAGGTCGTAGTCGTTGCCGGGCTCGCCGCCGCTGTCGTTGGTCAGGAAGACGCGGAGGTAGAAGTTGGCATCGAGCCCGAGCGTGTTCTCGTAGTAGAGGATCTCGCTGTTGGACGGGATGCTGACCTCCTCCAGCAGGGTGTAGAAGCCGTCGTAGAGCTCGAGGTTGATGTCGCCCTCGGTCCAGTCGTGCGTCACCACGGCGTTGATGCTGCCGCTGCCGGTCAGGGTGACCCCGAACCAGTCGTCGCCGTCCTCGCAGATGCGCAGCTCCTCGAACTCGGTGGTGGCGAGGCTGTCGATGTAGGTCGGGAAGTCGAGGCTGTCGTTGGGCTCCTCCTCGTCATCGTCGCAGGGATCGCCTTCGTCGTCCCAGGGGTCGTCGCAGTCGGGGTCGGCGGCGTCGACCAGGAGGTCGCCTTCGTTGTCGACGCCGTCGCTGCACTCGCCCACGTGATCGAGGCCGCCCTCGTCGTCGTCATCGAGGTCGGAGCAGCCCGCGTCGGCGCCGAAGTCCGCCCAGCCGTCGCCGTCGTCGTCCAGGCCGTTGTTGCACTCCGAGGCCTCGGTCTGGTCGAAGCCGCTGCTGCAGCCGGGGTCGGCGGCATCGGCGAGCCCGTCGCCGTCGCTGTCGACGCCGTCGTTGCACTCATAGGCGATGTCGAAGAAGCCCTCGTCGAGGCTCTCGGGGTCGCTGGCGCAGCCCGGGTCGCCCTCCCAGTCGAGCCAGCCGTCGCCGTCGTTGTCGATGCCGTCGTCGCACTCGGTGCGCTCGTCGGCGTCGGAGCCGTCGGCGCAGCCCGGGTCCGCAGCGTCCTCGAGGCCGTCGAGGTCGTTGTCGATGCCGTCGTTGCACTGGGTCGTCGCGGGGTAGTCCTCCTGGTTCACGACCGAGCAGCCCGGATCGTCGAAGTCGATCCAGCCGTCCCCGTCGTTGTCGGCGAGGTCCTGGCACTCGTGCGCCTCGGTGGCGTCGACGCCGTTCTCGCAGTCGAGGTCGGCGGCGTCGATGAGGCCGTCGCCGTCGTCGTCGGTGCCGTTGCTGCACTCGAAGGGGCTGGTGAAGGTCTCCATCGTGCCGTAGACGCAGCCGGCGTCCTGACCGTCGATCCAGCCGTCACTGTCGTTGTCGAGGCCGTCGGCGCAGGGGTCGACGAAGGCCTGCTCGTCGTTGGTCAACGCCGTGAGGCATTCGGCGTCGGCCGCGTCGGTCTGGCCGTCCCCATCGTTGTCGAGGCCGTCGTTGCACTGGAAGGTGGTGTAGCCGAGCTCCTCGCCGCCTGAGACGCAGTCCGGGTCTGCGCTGTCGATCCAGCCGTCCTGGTCGTTGTCCTGGCCGTCGGCGCAGTCCGAGGGGCCGGTGGCGTCGTCGTCGTCCGCCGTGACGTCGTCGTCGTCCGCCGTGACGTCGTCGTCGTCTGCGGTGACGTCGTCATCGTCTGCCGTGACGTCGTCGTCATCTGCGCTGTCGTCGTCGTCTGCGCTGTCGTCGTCGTCTGCACTGTCGTCGTCGTCTGCGCTGTCGTCGTCGTCTGCGCTGTCGTCGTCGTCCGCGCTGTCGTCGTCGTCTGCGCTGTCGTCGTCGTCCGCGCTGTCGTCGTCGTCCACGGCGTCGTCATCGTCTCCAGTGGAGGGCTCGAGCGCGGAGCAGACCCCCGCCGCCAGGTTGCAGTACCGGCTCGGAGGACAGTGCTCGTCGTCCGAGCAGGGAATGGAGTCGGGGTCCGGGACGAACTGGCAGCTCGCGAGCAGCAGACCGATCAGCAGCAGCAGGAGCCTCACCAGCGACCTCCGATCCCGAAGGCCACGCCACCCTCGATGGGCACCGCGTAGGCAGCTGCCTTGGGCGCCGGCTTGCCGGAAGCGGCCGTGATGATGAAAGCCGTCGCGGAGCCCACCGCCGAGGCGACCCCCGCGATGGCCAGCGCCGTGCCGGCCTGGGACGCGGTGTCCGCGCCGCTCGCCACGTCCTCGTATTCGCCCCGGAGGAGTTCACCGGACTGGTACAGCGTCGAGCGCTCCTCGAAGACACTGGCCTGCCAACCGGCGAGCCCACCGAAGACGCCTGCGCCCGCCGCCAGGCCGATGCCGACGGGCACACCCGCCGACGGACCGCTGCGCTGGGGCGCGTTGACCCGCACCCCCAAGCGCCGAAGCCGCCGGTGCGCGTCGTCCACCAGGCTCATGAAGCCCCCGTCGCCCACGTGGCCTTCGTAGAAGGCCAGCAGGTCCTCCTTCGCGCGCTCCTGCTGCCCCAGGCACTGCGCCAACGCGCCGCGCCAGTACAGCAGCCACTGGTCCCCGTGCGCCTGGTAGGCCTTGCCCACCCGGCCCCAGGTCGCGCTGACGCTCCCGATCGCGTCTGCCGCCGCGGTCTGCTCAGCCGATGCGACGTCGGAGCAGTGCTTCGACAGCACCTCCTCCGCCTCGGTCGCGGCGGCGACGGAGGTGGGCTCGTCGTCCGCGAGCGCACCCGCAGGGATCAGCAGCGCCAGCAGCGCCAGGAACCGGATCGTGTCGACCATGTGGCCATTGTAGTTGGCCGATCTGGGCCGTCGCCGGGGCACGCAGCAACCCGAGTGAAATCCAGGGTGTCTGACACCAGCCCTTCCAAGTGAAAGCCCCGGTGTCTGACACCGGGGTTTTCATTCAGCCGCCGAGCCAGCCCAGGTAGAGGCCGGTCCAGGTGCGGTCGGGCACGGCGCAGGTCACGCCGGGGCTGCCGTCGAGCTCGAGCACGAGGCCGGACAGGGACACCGAGCCGTCGAAGGTCAGCGGGCCGGAGGGGAACTGCTCGCCGATGACCGAGTCCACCGTGAGCGTGGCCGAGCCCGCGATCGGGCCCCACTGCTGCACGATGGCCGGCTGGTTGAAGGGATCGAGCGCGTCGTTGCAGTCGTTCGCCAGCAGGTTGCTGCCGGTCTGGCCCGCGAAGGTGCCGGCGACCTGGTCGGGCAGGCCCGTGCTGCCGTCGTACCAGGCCACGAACTGCTGGCCGTTGAACAGCGTGGACTGCGAGGCCCAGGCGTCCCAGGTCATGCCGAGGCGGAAATCGGCCAGGCTGGTGCCGACGTAGAAGGAGTAGCCGCAGCTGATCTGCTGGGGCCAGGAGCCCAAGCTCGCGAACGCCGCCTCGAGGGCGGGGTCGTCGCAGAGGAGGGGGGCGGCGCTGTCGTCGTCGTCGCCGGAGTCGTCGTCGTCGGCAACGGACGACGAATCGTCGTCGTCGTCCGTTGCGGCCGAATCGTCGTCGTCCGCGCTGTCGTCGTCGTCCGCGCTGTCGTCGTCATCGCCAACGGACGCCGAATCGTCGTCGTCGTCCGTTGGGGCCGAGTCGTCGTCATCCACAACATCGTCGTCGTCCACGGCGTCGTCGTCGTCCGCGGCGTCGTCGTCGTCCGCGGCGTCGTCGTCGTCCACGGCGTCGTCGTCATCGGCTGCGTCGTCGTCGTCCCCCTGGCAAGCGTCGTCCCAGGCGCAGCCCTCGTCGTCGCAGTCGGTGACGCCGTCGCCGTCGTTGTCGGAGCCGTCGGAGCATTCGCCGTCGACGTCGCCCTCGCGGTCGACCGAAGTCGGCGGGCAACCTGCGAGCAGCAGGACGAACAGAAGCGGGAGCCTCAGAACCACGAACACCTCCGACCGCGAGTTTCGCGATGGGAGGTGCTCGGGGCCAAGGGCAGTCTCAGAACTTCTTGCCGTGCTTCTTCGCCAGCTTCGCGGCCGTCTTGCTGTGCGGACCGCCGGAGTCGGCGATGGTCTGCAGGTGCGCGACGGTCGACGCACTGCCGCGGCCGGTGGCGAGGCGGTGGTCGAAGCCCTTGATGAGGTAGTCGATGGTCGCCGCGTTTCCGCCGCTCAGCACCGTCTCGATCAAGGCCGGGGTGGAGTCGAGCTCGGCCGAAGCGAGCCCGCGAGCCACGAGGTTCGCGGCGTCCTGGTCGTCGTCCGCACCGTCGAGCATGCTCGTCAGCAGCGGGGCCCAGGCCTCCTGGTTGGGGTTGCCCTCGAGGTACAGGCGAGACGCGAACTTCGCGACCTTGCGGCGCTCGTCCACGCCACCCGCGGCGACGATGTGCTCGACGGCCGTGACGTGGTGGGCCGGGGGGGCCGTCACGGCGCCGCGCCAGGAGACCTCCTTGAAGGTCGGAATGCCCATCACCGTGGTCATCTCACCGACCGCGTAGTAGCCGATCAGCACCGGGATGGCGGCCATGCGCACCTCGGGGTCGTCGCTCGTCGAGATGGCGTCCGCCTCCTCCTGCGTCAGGTGGGGGAGCTGCGACTCGAGGGCGCCCAGGATGCGTCGGTTGATGCCGTCGTCGCCGCGGAGCAGCATGGCGCGCGCCGCCAGGACGTAGCGCTCGACGCCGCTGGCCGCGAACTCCTTGCCGATGTCACCGAGGTCGGCGGACTCGAAGCCCTCGCCGCCCGCGTCGATGTGGGCGAGGATCGCGTCGCAACCGGGGGCCTGCGCGCCGATCAGCTTCTTCCAGGCCTTGCGGCTCTCTTCGGTGCCCAGCAGGGGCTTGAACTTGGCGAGGGTCTTGCCGCTCTTCTTGTCGCCGTTGCCGACGCACTTGCCGCCCTCGGCGTCACCGACGGTGATGCCTCCGAAGGGGAAGGCCTGCGACACCGAGGGGAGCGCGAGCAAGGAAAGGATCAGGACGGTGCGGATGATGTTCACTCGGTCACTCCTCGTTGAAGCCACGCTGACCCCCGGCCAGGCGGCTGCCTTCCACTAGAGCAGGGTTCATGCCACGTCCCCCAATGAGGGAGAAAGGCCCCTGTTCTCCTGCCTTTGCGCGGTCTTGAGGACCCTCCCCAGACTGCGCGGGGCGCAGCATAGGACACGGGACACGCGCGCACGCTGTCACGAGACAAGACCGGTCTCAGCAGGACAGGCGGTCTTGGGCCTCGCGATCGCGCAGCCCGATCGCCTGGGCGAGGGCCAGGGCCCGAAGCGAGTCGGCAGACGCGGCCAGCTCCAGCTGGACGGCCCGCTCGAGGCCGCGCTCGAGGGCCCACAGCAGGTCCTGCTCGAAGAAGCCGGTGCGCTCCAGCAGCTCTGTCGCGCGCTCCAGGTGAGCGGCGAAGGTCGACAGGTCGGGCAGGACGCAGGGCAGCAGCAGGACCTCGATGACCGCGAGCCAGCCCCGCTGTTCGCGCTCGATGACGGCCTCCGCCAGGGCCAGCAGCGCCACCCGGGCCTCCTCGAAGCCGTCCCGCCCGATCAGCACGAGGCAGAGGTTGAGGTAGGGCACGCAGTTCCAGGAGTCGGCGCGCTCGTTGGCGGCGATCGCCTCTCGATATCCCTGCTCCGCCGCGTCCCAGCGCCCCAGGTGCCGGTCCACCTCGGCCAGGGAGTTGCGCGTCGCGCCGACCCCGATCCCATCCCCCACCTGCCGGTAGAGCGCCTGCCCCCGGGCCAGCTCGCGGCGGGCCCGGTCCAGCTCGCCGGTGTGCATGTGCACCGTGCCCAGGCCGAGCAGGGCGTCGGCCTGACCGTGAGGGTTGTCCAGGGCTTCGTTGGCCGCGCGCGCCTGCTCGTACAGCTCCCCCGCCTCGGGCAGGCGGCCCTGGTCCCGCACCGCGCTCGCCTGGAAGGACAGGGCCATCGCAGCCGGCAGGAGCTCGCCGTGCGCCGCCGCGTCCTCCGCCGCCTGCTGGGCCTCGGCTTCGGCTTCGGCGAAGGCGCCCTGCTGGTACAGGAAGATCGCGAGCCGCACCCGGAGCCGCGCCGCCCTCCTCGGGTCCCCCGCCGCGAGCGCCTCGTCGAGGCCACGGCGCGAGACCTGGAGCCCCCGCTCGGCGCGCGACTGGGCGACGCAGGCGACCGCGAGGTCTTCCAGGGCGTCGATGGCCAGATCGGGGCGGTCCAAGCGACGGGCGAGGTCCTCGGCCTGCTCGGCCAGCTCGCCGGCTTCAGCGTGCCTGGAGACCGCCCGCAGGCAGCGGCAGCGCAGCAACCAACCGACCAGGCGGTCCCCGTCCGCCTGCACGACCCCATCCCGCAGGTCCAGGAGCTCGAGCGCGGCGAGGTACTCCGAGCGGTCGCGGCGGCGGCGCGCACCGAGCAACAAGGGCTCCACGGCGTCCTCGCCCTGCCCCGCCGCGAGCAGGTGGCGCCCGCGCCGTTCGGCCTGGGGAAGCCCATCCCCCAGGGCCGTCGCGC
This sequence comes from Deltaproteobacteria bacterium, assembly GCA_029261955.1. GTDB lineage: Bacteria > Myxococcota_A > UBA796 > UBA9615 > UBA9615 > CALCXL01. Next base: position 7,622 of record JAJDAI010000981.1, read on the forward strand.
AGGCGCGGTGCAGCTCCCTCGCGCGCCCCTCGTCCCGCGCCGCGCGCTCCAGGGCCTCCCGGAGCAGCCCGCTGCCGAAGGCCCAGGACCCGTGCACCCAGCGCCCCAGCCCCGCGCGCAGCACGGGCTCCAGCCAGGCTCCGGGCTCCGGCAGCGCCTGGCTCTGGCAGACGGCGACCCACTCGGCACGGCTCGCCCCGGGCCCCAGGATCGCGGCCACCTCGAGGGCGCGCCGCCGCCCCACGGCCGGCAAGAGCCGCCCCAGCTGGTCGTGCCAGAGCCGATGCAGCGAGTCGGGGATCTCGGGGATCTCGGACGAGCTCAGCTCGAAACCGGAAGGCCCCGGCGACAGCAGCCCGCGGTCGACCCAGTCACCCACCACCTGCACGGCGAAGAGCGGGTTGCCGTCGGTGCGCTCGCGCACGTGCTTCGCCAGGGGACCGGTCAGGCCGAGCAGGGCCTGGACGAGGTCCGCGCTCTCCTGTTCGCCGAAGGGCCTCAGCGCGAGGGCATCGCAGCCAGCTCGCTCGAGCAGCTCGTCCCAGCCCTCCACCGCCGCGGACGCGGTCTCCTCCGAGCGGCAGCCGGCGAGCACCAGGGCCGGGGCGGGGCGGTCCGCGCCCGGGCGCAGCAGCCAGGCCGCCAGCTGGAGCTCGCTCGGACTTCGCCAGGAGTCGTCGAGCAGCAACACGACCGGGCGCTGCCGGCCGACGACGCGCAGGCCCTGTTCGAAGGCGGCGAAGCGGTGCTGCTGGGACCGCTCGCCCTGGGGGTCGAGGATCGAGCAGAGGGCGCGCAGATCCCCCTCGTCCAGGTCGACGATCCGCTCCTGGAGGTGCTCGCTCAGCAGCTGCCCCTCCAGGCCTTCGGCCCCCAGGTGGCGGGTCAGGGAGCCGACCAGATCCTCGCCCGAAGCCGGATCCGAGCGCAGGACCCAGGCCGCGCCACGCTCCGCGGCGTGCTCTGCCAGCCAGCACAGCAGCCGGCTCTTGCCCGAGCCCATCGGGCCGCTGAGGGCGACGGCCCGCGGCGATGAGTCCTCGGCGCAGGCACGGAGCGCCGCCCAGAGGCGGTCCCGCTCCGCCGAGCGCCCGAGGAAGCGGGGCCTCCGAAGCCGGTAGAGGCCCAGGCCGATGCCCGGCAGCCGCTCGCCTCGGGCCTGCTCCTGCCACGCCTCATCCACCGGGGCGGGCCGCGCGGGGAGCAGCCGGGCAGGCCGCGCGCGCTTGCCCCGGGGAGCCCTCGCGACGGTGGCGCTCGGAGAGGCGGGCTGGAGCTCAGCCGGAGTCTGCTCGCCACCCACCGAGCCGCCGCCTTCGAGCTGGCCGAGGGCCCAGGCCGCATCCGCCGCGAGCAGGAAGCGATCCTGGGGAGCCTTCTGGAGCAGCCGACGAAGCCAGCCCTCGAAGCCTTCGGGCACGTCGACTCGCGGCCGGAACCGCGGCGGGGAGGCGTCCAGGTGGCCGTCGACCTGCTGCTCGCTGTCGCCCGCGAAGACGGGGGCTCCCGTCGCCAGCCCCCAGGCCAGGCAGCCCACGGCGTAGAGGTCGGTGGCCGGGCCCTGGTCGCGCAGCTCGCCGCGCAGCTGCTCGGGGGCCATGTAGCCGACCGTGCCCCGCACCTCCTGCTCGAGTGCTCCGCGGCCGAGCGCGTGCGCGAGGCCGAAGTCCGCGAGCCGGTAGCGGTCCCCGCGCACGAGCACGTTCGCGGGC
>JAJDAI010000982.1 GCA_029261955.1 Deltaproteobacteria bacterium
GACGCCGGCCGCCTTCGAGCCGTCCATCGACTACGTGGTCACGAAGATCCCCCGCTGGGCCTTCGAGAAGTTCCCGGGCGCCGAGACGACGCTGGGCACCCAGATGAAGTCCGTGGGCGAGGTCATGGCCATCGGGCGGACCTTCCGCGAGTCGCTCCAGAAGGGGCTCAGCTCCCTGGAGGAGGGCCGCGCGGGCCTCGGCGCCGACGGGCAGGACGAGATCGACGTCGATGGCGCCGACACGGACGAGGCGAAGGCCGAGCTGCTGCGGGCCATTCGCCGCCGCCTCGCGCGGCCGCAGTCGGACAACATCTTCTACCTGCGCCACGCGATGCGCCTGGGCATGTCCATCCAGGATCTGCACGCCGCCACGGGTGTCGACCTGTGGTTCCTCGACCAGATCGCCCAGCTGGGCGAGCGCGAGCAGGAGGTGCGGGACGCCGGCTCGCTGGACGCGCTGTCCGACGAGCTGCTGCGGGACGCGAAGCGCGACGGCTTCACCGACATCCAGCTCGCCCACATGCTGCGGACCGACGAGTCGGTGGTGTCTGCGCGGCGTGAGGCCCGCGGCATCCGCCCGGTCTACAAGGCCGTCGACACCTGCGCGGCCGAGTTCGAGGCCCAGACGCCCTACTACTACTCGACCTACGAGGGCGACGAGACCGAGGTCCCCCCGCCGGACCCGGACAAGCAGACCGTCATCATCCTCGGCTCCGGGCCCAACCGGATCGGGCAGGGCGTCGAGTTCGACTACTGCTGCGTGCACGGCGCGCTGGCCCTGCGGGCCGCCGGCTACCACACGGTCATGGTCAACCTGAACCCGGAGACGGTCAGCACCGACTACGACATGGTCGACCGGCTCTACTTCGAGCCCCTGACCTTCGAGTCGGTGATGAACGTCGTCGCGGCCGAGCAGCCGCTCGGCGTGATCGTGCAGTTCGGTGGCCAGACGCCCCTGAAGCTCGCCAACGCCCTGCACGACGCCGGGGTCCGCATCCTGGGCACCCCGCCCCACGCCATCAACCAGGCCGAGGACCGCGACGAGTTCCTGGCCCTGGCGGAGGAGATCGGCGCGCGGGTGCCGGCGGGCGGCACGGTGCTGGACATCGAGAAGGCCGCGGGCATCGCCAGCAAGCTCGGCTACCCCGTGCTGGTGCGGCCCAGCTACGTGCTCGGCGGCCGCGGCATGGCCATCGTCTACAAGGAGGAGAACCTCCGGGCCTACATGCGCGATGCGCTGGCGCTGGACCCGACCCGGCCGGTGCTCATCGACAAGTTCCTGGAGGACGCCGCCGAGGTGGACGTCGACTGCCTGGCGGACGCCGAGGGCAACGTCGTCATCGGCGCGATCATGGAGCACATCGAGCAGGCGGGGATCCACTCGGGGGACAGCTCCTGCGTGCTGCCGCCGGTGTCCCTGAGCGACGCCGTGCAGGACGAGATGCGCGCGGTGGTGCGGGCCTTCGCCCGCAAGCTCGGCGTCGTCGGCCTGATGAACACGCAGTTCGCCATCTTCGAGGGCAAGGCCTACACCATCGAGGTGAACCCCCGCGCGTCGCGCACGGTGCCCTTTGTCAGCAAGGCGATCGGCCACCCGCTGGCGAAGTACGCCGCCCGGCTGATGGTGGGTGAGACGCTGCCGGAGATCGGCTTCGAGCACGAGGTGGTGCCGAAGCACGTGAGCGTCAAGAAGGTCGTCTTGCCCTTCCGCAAGCTGGCGGGCTCGGACCCCATGCTCGGGCCGGAGATGAAGTCCACGGGAGAGGTCATGGGCATCGCCCCGACCTTCGGGCTGGCCTTCGCGAAGGCGACGATGGCGGCGGGCGAGCGCGTGCCGGTCAGCGGCACCGTCTTCTTCTCGGTCAACGACGCCGACAAGCCGCAGGCCATCGAGGTGGCCCGCGACCTCGCGCAGATGAAGTTCCACCTGCTGGCGACCTCGGGCACCGCGAAGGCGCTGCAGGAGGCGGGCATCGCCTGCCAGCCGCTCTACAAGGTCAACGAGGGCCGGCCGAACCTCGTGGACTTCGTCAAGAACGACGAGATCGACCTCATCATCAACACGCCCCACGGCCGCGAGTCCATGTACGACGAGCGCGCCATCCGCATGGCTGCGCTGCAGTTCAACATCCCCTGTCTGACCACGCTGGCTGCGGCCGAGGCGCTGGTGAAGGGGATCCTCGCGCTGTCGGAGGGGGACTTCCGTGTCCGCTCCCTCCAGGAGTGGCACGGCTCGAAGGCCTGAGGTGCGCCGCCTGCTGATCCATGCGGTCCTGGCAGGCACCACAGCGCTGTTGATCCTGCCCCAGCTGGGTCGGGGCTTGATGCTCTACGACCTGGGCGAGCTGCTCTACTTCACCGACGCCTTCACCGACCGGCTCGCCCCCGGCGCGGACTACCAGGTCAACGCCTACGGCCCGGGTCGCTACCTGCTGCTGTCGGGCCTCTTCGGGCTCTTCTCGCGCAGCTTCGACGTCATCTGGGGCCTGTTCCTGGTGCTGCGCCTCGGCATCACCGCGCTCCTGTGGCAGGTCGGGCGGCGCTACCTGCCCACGCACTGGGCCATCCTGCCGGTGGTCTGCCTCTGGGTCGCGCCCGGGCCCCTGCACAAGGGCTTCTACCTGCTGGGCTCCCTCGCCCTCATGTGGGGCTTCCTGCGCTACCTGGACCGCCCAGGCCGGCGCCGGGCTGCGGCCTTCGGGCTGCTGTTGGCGGCCGTGGCCCTCTTCCGCCTGGACCTAGGGCTCTTCGGGGCGCTGCTCTTCACCTTCGGAGCCCTGGGGCAGCGCCGGGTCGCGGACCTGGCGGTCGCGGCGGCGCCGACGGCGCTGGGCCTGCTCGGCTTCGCGATCGTGCTCGCGGGGGAGGGGGTGCTCGGCACCGTGATCGGGCAGCTCCTGTCCGACGCCTTCACCAACCAGACGATCAGCACGCCCTCCTTCCCGGGGCCCTCCTCGCTGGCTTCGGGCAACGGGGACGCCTGGTTCCTCTGGCTCCCCCTGGTCGTCTACGGGGGGCTGGCGCTGCTGTTGGTCCGGGCCGAGGCCCTGCTGGGGCGCGGTTCGACGAGCGAGGAGCGGCGCCGACTGGGCGCCCTGCTGGTCCTGGGCCTGCTGACGCTCAACCAGGTCCGCATGAAGCCGGAGTTCGGGCACCTGCTCCAGGCGGGGCCGCTGCTCTGGCTCGCCGCGGCGGTGTTGCTGGCCTGGATGACGCGCCGGACCTGGCCGGGCTGGGGCGCCGTCGCGCTCGGCCTCGGGCTGCTGCTGCCGACGCTGCTGGTGCTCCACACCGTGCAGGCGCACCGCGGCGACGTCTACACGGGCTCCTTCACCATCCCCGAGGAGCGGCGGACCTCGCTCGACACCCAGCTGGGCCGGGTCTGGCTGAACGAGGGCGAGCACGCGGAGCTGGCGCCGACCTTGGCCTGGCTCGGCCAGCAGCCGCCGGGCGCGCTGTGGGTCCCGACCAACCAGCCCCTGCTCTACGGCCTCACGGGGCGCGACGACGCCACCGGCTTCGTCGGCGTCCTCTACTACGCCGGCGACCGCGCGGACCAGAACCAGCTCATCCAGCGGCTGGAGACCCGGCGCCCGCCGGTCGCGGTCTTCGTGAACGACACCGTCGAGGGCCCGGAGCGCCTGATCGGGGTCGCGGCGCCCCGGGTGCACAGCTACCTGCTGACTCACTACGACGAGGTGGGGCGCGCCGGCCGCATGCGTTGGATGCGCCGATCTGACTGATCGGGCAGGTTGCGCCCTGCATGGGCCACACTAGGTCTTCGTGGTGCGCACCCTCCTCACCTTGTTGTTGCTCCTGCTGACCACCCCCGGGTGGT
>JAJDAI010000983.1 GCA_029261955.1 Deltaproteobacteria bacterium
CCTTCGTGCGGCGCGGGGGCGGCCTCTTCATCTCGGTGGGCAGCCGCGTCGACCCCGACCGCTACAACGAGGTGCTCTCGGATCTGCTGCCTGCGCGCTTCTCGGAGCTGAAGACGCGGGGCAGCGGGACCTTCGAGCAGAGCCCGATGGGTCTGGCGCTACCCCCGCTGGACGAGGACGAATTCCGCGTGTTTCGCACCGGCGGCGCCTCGGTCTTCTCGCAGGTCCGCTTCGGCAAGCTCCTGGGGACCGAGCCCCACCTGGAGCCCGACGCGCGCGTGCTGCTCCGCTTCAGCGACGGGCTGCCCGCCTTGCTGGAGCGGCGGGTGGGAGAGGGGCGCGTGGTCCTCTTCACCTCGACCCTCGACGACGACTGGACCGACCTGCCGCTGAGGGCCGTCTTCCCGCCCCTCGTGCACCAGTTCGCACGCAGCCTGAGCGACACGCTGCTGCTCGAGGGGGGCCACGTGGTCCAGGTGGGCAGCACGGTGGCGCTGCCGCTGCCCGTGGACGCCAGCGAGGCGGCCTGGGTGCAGGGCCCGGCCGGCGACGAGATCCAGCTCGACGCGGGCGCCGCCGACGCGGAGGGCCTGGTGCCGTTCCGGCAGACGGACCGGCCCGGCCACTACCGCCTCTACTGGGCCGGCGCCGACGGCGCGGGCGAGCTGCGCTCCGTCTTCGCGGTCCAGGTGCCCACCGAGGAGTCCGCCCTGCGGCCTCTCGGTCGGGAGCAGCTGCTGGCGGCCGTGCCGGGCCTGCACCACCACGGCATCGGGTCCGACGCCCAGGTCCAGAAGCCCGCCCGCGTCGTGCGCACCGCGTCGCTTGCCCCAGCCCTCGTCGCCCTGCTGCTCCTGGCCCTGCTCGGTGAAGGCGTGCTCGGCGGGAGGCGCGCGTGATCACCCGCCGCACCGCGCTCGCCCTGCTGGCCGCCGCGATGGCCCCGCGCCCCGCACAGGCCGGCGGCACACGGGTGATCGCCCGACTGGACGTGCCGTCGCTGCCCGATCCCCGGCCCGGCGCCCTGAGTGACCTGCTGCGGGAGGTCGAGGCGAACTCGTCGGTGCAGCACGACGGCCTGACCCCGTCCGTCGACCCCGCCGCTCCGGCGCTCTTCGACCACCCCTTCGTCGTGCTGAGCGGCGACCGCGGCTTCGCCGAGCTGCCGGACGAGGCCATCGCGAACCTGCGCCTCTACCTCCGCGAGGGCGGGCTGCTCTTCATCGACGACGCGACGGGGCTCGAGGTCTCGGACTTCGACACCTCCGTCCGCCGGGACCTCGCTCGGATCCTGCCCGGCACGAAGCTGTCCGCCGTGGGCCGGGACCACGCGGTCTACCGCTCCTTCTTCCTGCTCCGCGGGGTGGCTGGCCGCCTGAAGGTCCTGCCCCACCTCCAGGGCATGTGGGTGGGGGACATCACCCCGGTCCTGTACTCCCGCAACGACCTGCTCGGCGGCCTCTGGCGCTCGGCGGGCGGCGGCTACGCGCTCGAGGTGGTGCCCGGCGGCGCCCGCCAGCGCACGGAGTGCCGCAAGCTCGCGGTGAACCTCGTGCTCTTCGCCCTCACGGGCAACTACAAGCGGGACGTCGTGCACGTCGACACCCTGCTCAAGCGCATGCGGCGCCAGGGGGGCTACGCCGAATGAACGGCGATCTGCTCCAGCGCGTCGAGCTCATCTGGCAGCCGCTGCTGCCGGGGGCCTGGACCTGGCTCGCTGCCCTGGGCCTGCTCGGGCTGCTCGGCCTGTCGTGGTGGGGCTCGCGGGGCGCGCCTCGCCCGAGGCGGATCGCCTTGCTCGCGCTGCGCAGCCTCGCGCTGCTCGCCCTGTTCGCGGTCGCCCTCGGGCCCACCCGGGTGCACAGCGAAGGCCGCAGCGTGCGAGACCCCTTCGTGGTCCTCATCGACGGCTCGCGATCCATGCAGGTGCAGGACGCCGAGGGCGCCAGCCGCGCGGACCAGGTGGGCGCCTGGCTGGCTCGCTTCGGCGACGCCTTCGAGGAGCTCGCCCAGGACTACGACCTCAAGTTCTTCCTGGTGGACGAAGGCCTGCGTGCCTGGGGCGCCGAGCGGCCCGAGCAGGGCGCCTCCCTCGGTGGGCGCGAGCGCGGGGTCGCCGCCCGGGGAGGCGGTGGACCGCTCAGCGGGGACCCATCCCCGAGCGACGGATCGAGCACCGATCTCGGCGCCGGCCTCTTCGCGCTGCGCGACGCGCTGGAGGGCAACAAGCCGGCCGGGGTCCTGCTGGTCAGCGATGGAGCCGACCGCTCCGGCCTGGGGCGCGCGTTCGACGCCGGCGGGACCGAGGCCGTCCAGCCGATGCTGGCCGGCTTGCGCTTCCCCGTGTCCACCTGGGCCGTGGGCTCGGTCGACGGCCCGCCCGATCTCGCCGTCGCCGACGTGAACGCGCCCCCCTTCGGCTTCGTGCGGCGGCCGCTGACCGTGGACGTCGACCTGACCAGCCGCGGTCTGGGCCGAGGCCGGCACGCCGTGACCCTGCGCGGCGAGGGTGAGCTGCTGAGCAGCCAGATCGTCGACCTGGCCGACCCCGGCGACGGGCGCGTCACCTTCGAGGTCAAGCCGGAGCGAATCGGCTACCACACCTACACGGTCGAGGTGGCGGTGCCGGCGGGGGACACGATCCCCGGCAACAACCGCTACGAGTTCACGGTGAAGGCGGTGCGGGATCGAACCCGCATCCACCAGGTCACCTAGCGGCCGTCCTGGGACGTGAAGTTCCTGCGGCGCCTGCTCAAGACCGACCCCAACATCGACCTCGTCTCCTTCTTCATCCTCCGCCACAAGAATTGGCAGGGACACCTGGCTTCCACCCAGGAACTGTCTTTGATTGCCTTCCCTTACGAGGAACTCTTCACACAGGACTTGCAGGGCTTCGACCTGGTGATCCTGCAGAACTTCTGGTTCGGCTCCTTCGCCAACTTCGACGACCGGCCCTTCATGGAGTCGCTCGCGAAGTACGTCGAAGACGGTGGGGCGCTGATCATGGTGGGCGGGGACCAGAGCTTCGGGGCCGCTGGCTACGGCACCTCTCCGCTCGCGCGGGTGTTGCCCACCGCGGTGCCGCGCCAGGACTTCGACGCGTCGAACTTCACCGCGGTCCCCACGGCCGCGGGCCTCCGGCACCCGGTCACCCGCCTGGAACGCGGCGCCGAGAACAACGGCGAGCACTGGCAAGAGATGCCTCAGCTGTCGGGCCTCAACCCACTGGGTTCGTTGGAAGAAGGCGGCGTCGAACTGCTGAGCGCTGGCGAGGGTGGCGGACCTCTGCTCGCCGTGCGACAGGTCGGCAAGGGCCGCACGCTCGCCTTCGCGTCCGACACCAGCTGGCGCTGGGCCCTGGCTGGCACCGGGGGCCCTGGCGGGGGCCGGGATCACGCTGAGGTCTGGCGCTCTGCCGTGCGCTGGCTGGTCAAGGACGCCGAGCAGCGGCAGATCCAGGTCATCACCGACCGCGAGAACTACCGCCTGGGCGACACCGTCCAGGCCCAGGTTCGGGTCCTCCACGACGACTACTCGCCGCGCGAGGGCGCGCACGTCACCGGGTCCATGGAGCCGCTCAGCGGCGGGGAGCCCTCGCTCATCGACGGCATGACCGACGCCTCGGGGCAGGTGACTGCGGCGCTCGGAGCAGACCGCGAGGGCACCTGGCGGATCCAGGTGGAGGTGGCCGGAATCCCTGCGCCCTTCGGCCGGGCCGAGGCCCGCATCTCCGTTGCCGACCGGGAAGGGGAGCTGGAGGACCCGCGCGCCCGGGCCGACCTGCTGGCGTCCATCGCCCAGGTCACGGGCGGCACGGCCTTCCGGGGCCCACCGGACCCGCGCAAGGCGAACGCCCGGCCGGTGGATGCGCTCCTCGCCACCGATCGCCGCGTGGAGCCGCTGTGGAGCCACCCGCTGCTGCTGCTGCTGCTCGCCCTGCCGCTCGGAGGGGAGTGGATCCTGCGGCGCCGCGCCGGGCTGCGCTGAGCCGGGCAGGACCGGCGCTCCGGGGGACACTGCGTGCTATAAGCCGGCCGGTTGGCGGGCACCACGCTCGCGCCCTCCGCGGCCTCGGAGACCCCATGAGCCTTCGCATCACCGGCGGCGCCCTGCGAGGGCGCCGGCTCAAGAGCCCCGCGGGTCGCGACGTGCGCCCCACGAGCAGCCGCGTGCGCGAGTCCATCTTCTCGATCCTCGGCCAGCGGCTGGACGGCCTGCGGGTCCTCGACCTGTTCGCCGGCGCGGGCACCTTGGGCCTCGAGGCTGCCTCCCGCGGCGCTGAGCACGTCGTGTTCATCGAGAACGACCGCTCCCACGCCGCCCTGGTCGAGTCCAACGCGGCGGCGCTCGAGGGCCTCTGTGGCTGGCGTCTGCTGCGGCGAGACGCGCGCGCGGCCCTGCCGGCGGCGTCCGCGGATGGGCCCTTCGACCTCGTCTTCCTCGACCCGCCCTACCGGGGAGGGATGATCCCCGACACCCTCGAGGCGCTCACGAGGGCCAACCTGCTCGCCGACGGCGCGCGGGTGATCGTCGAGTCGCACCACAAGCAGGAGCTGCCCGAGTCCGTCGGCGCGCTCGTCCAGGACCAACGCCGCCTCTACAAGACGACGGCGGTGACCATCTACCTCTGGCGGAGCGACCAATGAGCCATCGCATGGCGATCTACCCCGGCAGCTTCGACCCGATCACCCTCGGCCACGTCAACATCATCGGGCGGACCCTGGAGCACTTCGACCGGGTGACGGTGGCGATCTTGAGCAACCCCGAAAAGCAGTCGATGTTCACGCCCGACGAGCGGGCGGACCTGATCCGGAGCCACTTCGGTGACGACCCGCGGATCGACGTCGAGATCTTCGACGGGCTGCTCGTGGACTTCGCCCACAGGAAGGGCGCACGGGCCGTGGTCCGCGGCCTGCGCGCCGTCCAGGACTTCGAGTACGAATTCCAGATGAC
>JAJDAI010000984.1 GCA_029261955.1 Deltaproteobacteria bacterium
GCGCGATCACGCCGAAGCGCGAGCGGCCCAGGGACCGGCTCGCCAGGCCCACGATCCGGGCCATCACGGGGGGGGGCAGGCCCAATGGAACCGCGAAGTCGAAGTGACCGGGGTTGGTGGCCGGCTGGGAGAAGCTGGCAACCAGGGACTCGGCACGCTGGATCAGGGCGGGCGCGCTCTCCGCCATCTGGCGACCCTCGGGCGTGAGCGGCGCCCCCGACCGGCCCACCTCCACCAGGGCCACGCCCGCCTCCTCGGACAGCTCGTCGATGAGTCGCCGACCCGCCGAGCGGCTGACGCCCATCGAGCGCGAGGCCCTGCTCAGCGAGCCTGTCTCGCTGAGGGCGACCAGCATCTTCAGACGGGTCGGGTCCACGCCTCGCTCCTCGGGCCGAACGTCGGACCGCGACTCAGAGCATGCCGGATGGATGGCGGATCGGGGAGGGCACGAACGTCGCAGGGGGCGCATGGCCCCTCATTGCCCCCTACTCGTGCCGCAACGCGTCGATCGGATTCAACCGCGCCGCCCGCCGCGCCGGGAAGTAGCCAAAACCCACCCCGATCAGCGCCGAGAACACAAAGGCGAAGGCGATCACATCCGGCTGGATGACGTTGGGCAGATCGAGCGCCTGGCTCGCCCCCCAAGACCCCAGCAGCCCCACCCCGATCCCCACGACCCCACCCGCCACGGACAGCACCACGGCCTCGATCAGGAACTGCCGCAGCACGTCCCGACCCAGCGCGCCCACGGCCAGGCGGATGCCGATCTCGCGCGTCCGCTCGGTCACCGAGACCATCATGATGTTCATGATCCCGATGCCGCCGACCAGCAGGCTCACCGCCGCGATGGCCGCCAGGAAAGACGTCAGCACCGAGGTGATCCCAGTCAGCATCTTCTCGATCTCGCGCATGTCGCGCACGCGGAAGTCGGGCTCCATGCCCGCCCGAACGTGCCGCCGCTCGGCCATCAGCGAGTGCACGTCCTGGCGCACGCGCTCCGTGTTCGCGCCCTCCGCCGCAGAGACGTAGATGATCTGCACGTGCCGGTTGCCGGCCAGGCGACGGTGGAAGGCCCGCAGGGGGATCACCACGAAGTCGTCCTGATCCTGACCGAAGGTGTTCTGGCCCTTGGCCTCGAGCACCCCGGTCACGGAGCAGGAGATGCTGCCCACGCGGATGCGCTCGCCCACGGCCGAGCTGGTCCCGAAGAGCTCCTTGCGCACGGTCTCACCCAGGAGGCAGACATCCGCACCCGAGAGGTGCTCGCTCGGATCGAAGTCCCGGCCCGCCCCGACGGTCCACTTCAAGACCGTCAGGTAGCCGCCGTCGGCGCCGATGATCGGCGTGACGTGGCTCTCCTCCTCGTAGGCCGCGGTGCCGCCCGCCGTCGCCGTCGGTGCCACCCCCGCGATGCCCTGCACCTGCTCGGCGATGGCCCGCGCGTCCTCGATGGCCAGGGGATCGCCCCCCCCGGGTCCGTGCTCACCCGAGCCCGGCTCAACGAACAGCAGGTTCTGCCCCAAGCCGGCGAGATCCGCCGTGACCCGGGCCGTCGCGCCCCGCCCGATGTTGACCATGGCGATGACCGCCGCGACCCCGATGAGCACGCCGAGCGAGGTCAGCCCGGTCCGCACGCCGTTCCGGGACAGCTGGCGAAAGGCGATGCGCACGGTGGAGCTGTTGAACATCAGGACCTCGCCTTCCCGACGACCGAGCTCTCGATCCGCCCGTCGAGGAAGTGCACGACCCGGTCGGCGTAGGCCGCGATCGGCGCCTCGTGGGTCACCATGACGATGGTGATGCCACGGTCCCGGTTGAGCTTCTTGACCATCTCCATGATGTCGCGGCCGCGCTCCGAATCGAGGTTGCCCGTCGGCTCGTCGGCCAACAGCAGCTGGGGCCCCGACACCAGGGCCCGCGCGATGGCCACGCGCTGCTGCTGGCCGCCGGACAGCTGCGCCGGCGTGTGCTTCTCCCACTCGAGCAGCCCGACCTCTTCCAGGGCCTCGCGGGCCCGCTGCCGGCGCTCGCGCGTGGACAGGCCGCGGTAGATGAGCGGCAGCTCCACGTTCTCCAGGGCCGAGGTCCGCGGCAGCAGGTTGAAGCCCTGGAAGACGAAGCCCAGGTAGTGCCGGCGCAGCAGCGCCCGCTGGACGAGGTCGAGCTCCGTCACCTCGACCCCGGCGAAGCGGTAGGAGCCCTCGCTCGGCAGGTCGAGGCAACCGAGCACGTTGAGGCAGGTGGACTTGCCGGAGCCCGACGGCCCCATGAAGGCCACGAAGTCCCCCTGCTGCACCTCCAGATCGATGCCGGCGAGCGCGTTCACGGTCGCGGCGCCCTCCCCGTAGACCTTCGTCACCCCGCGCAGCGTGACGAGCGGTGAGTCCCGCCCGCCATCGACCACGCGGAGCCCGGTCACGGGACCAGCTCGGACAGGATGAAGGACCCGCCCTCGGCCAGGCCCTCGCCCGACACGGCGGTGACCCGCCCGTCCGTGGCGCCCACGTCCACCTCGACGGCTTCCGGCCCCTCGGCGCCCACGCGCCACAGCCGCCCGGCGCCGTCCTCGCCCACGAACTCGGGCGCGTCCTCCGGCGCGAAGCGCAGCGCGGCGTTGTGGACCACCAGCACGTCTTCGTGGGTCGCCGCGATGATGTTGGCGCTGGCCGTCATGCCGGGCACGAGGGCCTTGTCGGTGTTGTCGACGCCCACGATCGCCTCGTAGGTGACCACGATGCTCATGGGCTTCGGCGCGAGGCCGACGCTCAGCAGCGTCCCCTCGAAGGTGCGGCGGGGAAAGGCCGCGACGGTGAAGCGCACGTCCTGACCGGGGCGCACACGCGCGATGTCGGCCTCGTCGATGTCGAGCACCACCTGCATCATCCCCAGGTCCTGGGCGATGACGAAGAGGGTCTGCGCCTGGAGCGAGGACACCACGGACTGGCCGACCTCGGCGTTGCGCGTGAGCACGACGCCGGCGATCGGCGCCTTGATCTCGCTCTTCGACAGGTTCACCTCGGCGAGCCGCAGCACGGCCCGAGACGCACGAAGCTGGGCCTGGGCTGCGCCCTTCGCGGCGGTCGACTGGTCGTAGGCGCTCGCTGCTCTCTGTGCGATATCGCTCGCTTGGGCGCCCTGGCTGGCGAGCTTCGAGGCCACGTCGCGCTCACGCTTCGCGTTGGCTTGCGCCGCCCCGATCTGCGCGAGCGAGGCCTGCGCCGCCTTCACCTGGGCCCGGGCCTGGTCCGCCTGCGCCTTCAAGACCTCCGGGTCGAGGCGCGCCAGCACCTGCCCGCTCTGCACCGTGTCGCCGGCGTCCACGAGGACCTCGCGCAGGATCCCGCTGAGCTCGGAGCCTACATCCACCTCGTCCAGCGGCTCGATGGTGCCGACGGAGGTGACCGTCACCTCGAGGTCCGCCCGCGCGAGCTCGGTGAACTCGAAGGTCGGCCCCGAGGCGTTGCGGCCGCGGGCCAGGAAGAAGCCCAGTACAGCGATCGCGAGCGCGGCTGACAGGCCCCACCCCAGGCGAGAGCGTCGCTTGCGGACGTTCTCGGAGCTCAGGACCTCAGAGATGTTCTCGATGGGTTCCAGGTCGCGTGCGTGAGGAGACATGCCTCAACAGATCGCAATGTCCGTGCCACGAGGAGCCTGCCCCGGCGATCCGCCGCGACCTCACGATCCGGGCACGCTCGGGTCGGGCCGAGCGGCACGGAGCTTGCGACACCTCCCCCCGAGACCCGCCCAGAAGCGATGC
>JAJDAI010000985.1 GCA_029261955.1 Deltaproteobacteria bacterium
CCGACCAGCACCGTCGGGTCGATGACCACTCCGTTGCCGATCACGCAGATCTTGCCCGAGTGCAGCACCCCCGAAGGGATCAGGTGCAGCACCGTCTTGACGCCGTGCACGACCAGGGTGTGGCCCGCGTTGTTGCCGCCCTGGTAGCGCACCACGATGTCGGCCCGCTCCGTCAGCAGATCGACCAGCTTGCCCTTGCCCTCGTCGCCCCACTGGGCACCGACCACCACGACGTTCGCCATTGATCACTCCGCGGGGCGCAAGCGCCCGGTCACGCCCTGGTTGACGAGGCCATCCAAGGCCCCACGTTCGAAGAACTCACGCACCCGCTCGGCCAGGTGCACCGCGACGCTGATCTGCGCCTCGAAGGTCGACGCCACCAGGTGCGGCGTCACGATCACCTGGGGGAGCTTCAACAGCTCACTGCCCCAGGGCGGCTCCTCTTCGAAGACATCCACGGCCGCGCCGGCCACGCGGCCGCTGCGCACCGCCCGCACGAGCGCAGCCTCGCCGACCACCCCGCCGCGCGAGCAGCTGATGATCCGCACGCCGTCGCGCATCCGGCTGAAGGCATCGTCGTCCAGCAGGCCCTGCGTGCTCGGCCCGCTCGCGACGTGCACCGTGATGAAGTCCGAGGAGCCGAGCAGCTCCTCCCAGTCGGCCGGCTGCCCCCCCGCGGCGCGGATGTCCTCGGCGGCCTTGCCCGGGTCGTGCACCAACACCCGCATCTGAAGCGCCGAGGCCCGCTCGACGACCGCGCGGCCGACGTTGCCCATGCCGATGACGCCCAGGGTCTTGCCCGTGATCTCCATGCCACGGTAGCGCCGCTTGTCCCAGCGGCCGTCGCGCATCGCGGCGTCCGCGCGGGGGATGTGGCGGGCGAGCGAGAAGAGCAGGCCCACCGCGAACTCGGCCGCCGTCGTCGAGTTGCCCTCGGGGCTGTGGAACACCGCGATGCCCCGCTCCGTGGCCTCCGCGACGTCGATGGTGTCCATGCCGAAGCCGGCGCGACCGACGAGGCGCAGCCGGGGGGCTGCATCGAGCACCTCGGTGGTGACCCGCGTGCGCGAGCGCACCAGCAGGGCATCGACGTCGTTCAGCGACTTGAGGAGCGTTCCCCGATCGACCCCGGCACGCGCCAGGACCTGGAAGCCCGCACGCCGAAGCACGTCGAGGCCGACATCGGAGATGTCATCAGCCACCAGGATCCGCTGGGTCACGCTCAGGCACCTCCGAGGCGGCGCCTTGATAGCTGCCCGTCGGTCCCCCCGCAAGCGCGGCGGCCACTGCGATCAGCGCAGCTCGATGATCCCGTTCTCGAGGAAGAAGTGCAGCGACGACAGAACCCGGAACTCGTCGAAGGTACCCAGGATGGTCAGCAGCTCTTCGACGGTGATCTCGCCGTCGATCTGGGAGATCAGGAAGCCGCCGATGGGGTCGAGGCTCAGCTCGAGAATCGAGGCGTCGGTCGCGCGGAGGAAGGGCACGCGGTCCAGCGGCTCCAGCTCCTCACGGTACTGCCCCGCCAGCTTGCGCCGGATGGAGGTCGCGAGCTCCTGGGCCAGCTCGTGCTCGGGGTCCCGCTTCAGCGCGTCCTCGGCGTGGCGCAGCGCGTCCTCGGCGTTGCCCGCCGCGAGGTCGTCGTTGGCGTTGCGGAGCAGGATCTCGACGTCCGGCACGACGGGCTCGGCGTCCAGGTCGTCGGTGTTCCGGGCGTCGTCGCCCTCGTGGTCGTAGGTCGCGACCTCCGCCGTGAACGGCGGGACGAGGGAGTCGGCGGCCGAGCCGTTGTACTGGTCGTGCTCGCCCGTGACGCGCGGCATCTCGCCCGTCACCGCCAGGTCGTCCTCGTTGCCGGAGCGAACGAGGGCGCCAACGCTCTTCAGGTAGTCCTGCGCGCGGCGGTTGCGGGGCGCTTTCTCGAGCGCCTCTTGCCAGAGGGAGATCGCCTCGTCGCGCTTGCCGATGGCGTAGCGGACCAGACCGCGGTCAAGCAGGTTGGAGATGTCGGAGCCGAGGGGCGCGGTGGAGCGGGAGGACATTGCAGCGGGTCCCGTCAAAGGCTCTGCACGCCGTTGAGGGAGGCATGCGCCTCTTCGAGCCGCTTGCGACTCGCCTTCAACTGCGCCGTGTCGCGCGAATTCATCGCGCCCTTGGCTTCGGAGAGGGTGTCCATGATGGCGTGGAGTTGCTCCCCGGTGATGACGGCTTCGGCCGCTGGCAGCAGGTCGAGGACCCGCTGATGCAGCGTCTCTACCGAGTAGACCAGTTCCTGCACGCTCTCTTCGGCGCGCTCGCTGACCTGGAATTCGACGCGTTCGTCGATCATGCGCTGCAGGTCGAGGTCGCTCAGGCCACCCGCGAGGGCGACGGTGATCGACTGCTCCTTGCCCGTGTCGGCGTCGCGCGCCTTCACCGAGACGATGCCGTCCGCGTCGATGGCGAAGGTCACTTCGACGTCGGGCACGCCCTTCGGCGCGGGCCGGATGCCGCTGAGCAGGAACTCGCCGAGCAGCTGATTCTCTGCCGCGCGGGGTGATTCACCCTGGAGCACCACGATCTTCACGGCCGACTGGTTGTCGTGCACCGTCGTGAAGCTGTGGCCCTTCTGGGTGGGAATCGTCGTGTTCTTCGGGATGAGCGTGGTGAAGCCACCGCCGACCGTCGCGATGCCCAGGGACATCGGGGTGACGTCCAGCAGGAGCATCTCCATGCCCTCGTCGACGAGCGCCTGCCCCTGGAGCGCGGCGCCGAGCGCGACGACCTCATCGGGGTTGATGCCCTTGCTCACCGGACGCTGGAAGTACTCCTCGACCTTGTTCTGGACGAGCGGCGTGCGGGTCTGACCACCGACCAGCAGCACTTCCTGAACCTGCTCGACCCCGAGACCGGCGTTCTCGAGCGCGCTGCGGCAGATGTCCACGCAGCGGTCGACCAGGTCGCCGACCAGCTCCTCGAAGCGGGCGCGGCTGAGGCTCTGCTGCAGGTGGATCGGCTGCCCGTCCTTTGTCGCGATGAAGGGCAGGGTCACCTCGACCGTGCGCTTGAAGGAGAGCTCGCACTTCGCGTTCTCAGCCGCCTCACGCAGGCGCTGAAGCGCGACCTTGTCCTCCCGCAGGTTGACGCCGTGCGTCGCGAGGAAGGACTCGGCCAGGTAGTCGATGATCCGCGCGTCGAAGTCCGTGCCGCCCAGGAAGCTGTCGCCCGCGGTGGAGATGACCTCGAAGACGCTCTCGCCCACGTGCAGGACGGACACGTCGAAGGTGCCGCCGCCCAGGTCGAAGACCGCGAGGTGGCGATCGCCCGTCTTGTCCATGCCGTAGGCGAGGGCCGCGGCGGTGGGCTCGTTGATGATCCGGATGACCTCGAGGCCGGCGATCTGCCCGGCCTGCTTCGTCGCGGTCCGCTGGGCGTCGTTGAAGTAGGCCGGCACCGTGACGACGGCCTTCTCGACCTCCTCGCCCAGGTAGTCCTCGGCGATCTTCTTCATCTCCATGAGGACGAAGGCGGAGATCTCCTGGACCGTGAACTGACGACCGCCGGCCCGCACGAGGCAGACTTGGTCCTGTCCGCCCTCGATGTCGTAGGGCACGGTCTCGTTCGTCTTGGTGACCTCGATCGAGTCGAAGCGCCGCCCGACCAGGCGCTTCGCGCCGAAGATCGTGTTCGTCGCATTCGTGACCGCTTGCCGCTTGGCAATGTGCCCGACCAGCCGCTTGCCGTTTTCGGCAAAAGCGACGATCGAGGGCGTGGTCTGATACCCGCCGCGGTTTGGAATGACGACGGGACCCTTGTTCTCGAACACGGCGACGCAGCTGTTCGTCGTGCCGAGATCGATCCCGATGACCTTGTCCATGTATCCGCTCCCCGCTGGCGGGCGGTGTCCGGCGCGTCCCCGTCCGCCGTACTCCGCCGTGGCTCCAGATGCCGCTGCTTCTACTTCAACCGCTTCAGCGCCTTGGCTGCAGCCGACCGCTTCGTATCCAGATACAGGACCCGCTCGTAGGCGCGTACGGCGTTGCTGGGCATGCCCAGCTCCTCGTAGGCCTTCGCCAGGTCCATCGTGTACTCGACGTTTCGGGCTTCCAGCTCCACGGCCTTCCGCAACAGTTCCAGGCCCACCCGCTGCTGCAGCGTGTGAGCGGTGACGAGCTTACCAAAGTCGTTGTAGTACTTCCCTTTGGTGGGCTTGCAGTCGACCGCTTTCTGCATCAACTCCGCGGCGCGCTTCGTATCTTCGGCCAACAGCGCGTCCTGCGCCTGCCGGTGGAACTCCGCCGCCTTGGTGTTGCGATGCTGCGCCTGGCTGCGCTTGTACTTGGCCTTCGCGCGGATGCTGCGCGGGTCCAAGGTCATCGCCGCCTGGAAGTGGGACGCCGCCTTCTGGTGGTCCCCCGCGGCCGCCGCTTTCTCGCCGGCAGCCATGTGCTTCTTCGCCTTGACGATGCGCGTGGCCA
>JAJDAI010000986.1 GCA_029261955.1 Deltaproteobacteria bacterium
TGCCCCTTCTCCTGCACCTTCTGCAACACGCCCGGCTACTACAACCGCAGCTACCGCCGGCACTCCGTCGACTACGTGATCCGCGAGCTGCGCACCCTGCGGAGCCTGGGCTTCACCGAGGTCTTCTTCCGGGACGATCTCTTCCACGCCGGGGCGGTCACCGAGCTCTGCGAAGCGATGATCGAGGCGGATCTCGGCCTGCTCTGGTCCTGCAACCACCGGGTCGACACGGTCAGCCCCGATGAGCTGGCGCTCATGGCTCGAGCGGGCTGCCACACGATCAAGTTCGGGGTGGAGTCCGGCGACGACCGCACGCTGTCCGCCGTCGGCAAGCCCGCGTCCCAGCACGCCCGGGACACCTTCGCCCAGTGCCATCGGCTGGGGCTGCGCACGCACGCGCACCTGATCATCGGGCTGCCCGGGGAGACCCGCGCCAGCATGGACGCCACCGTGGAGCTGCTGGACGACCTCGACCCCTGGACCTTCACCATCAACCTCTTCACGCCGCACCCCGGATCGGCGCTGCACGCGGAGCTCCAGGACCAGGGCCGCCTGGTGTCGGGCGCCTGGAAGGAGAACCTCGTCGGCAACCCCTCGCGGGTCTCCGACGCCGAGCTGCGCGGCCTGCTGCGCCGGACCTACCTGCGGCGCTACCTCGCGCCGCGCCGGGCCGCCCGCATCCTGCGGGGTCAGCCCGACGCCCTCGGCGCCATCCGATCGGGCCTCCAGCTCCTCGCCGGCTTCGCGACCCCGCGGCCCGCTGCGTGAGGCCCGGCCCGTGAGCCGGATTCCACGCGAGGTCCAGCTGGGCCGTCGCCTGCTCGGGCATTGGGCGAAGCGTGCGGACGACGCCCGCATCGACGTCATCAAGCTCAAGCTCTTCATCACGAAGCGCTGCAACCTCGACTGCGTGCACTGCGGCATCGGCGGAGCCGGCTTCGACGGCGCGGACGAACTGAGCAGCGCCGAGGTGCTCGCCCTCTGGGCCGCGAACCCCCGCCTCCAGATGCTCTCGCTGTCGGGCGGCGAGCCCTTCCTGCGCGACGACCTGTGCGAGGTGGCGCTGGCGGCGGCCCGCCTGCCGAAGCTCATGGCGCTCTCGGTGAACACCAACGGCTGGTACAGCGACGCGGTGCTCGACCTTGCGCGGCGGGTGGGCCCGGCCATGGGGCGCGCGAAGCTCTACCTCGCCATCAGCTCCGACGGTCCCCCGGAAGCGCACGCCCGCGTCCGCCGCAGCGAGGACAGCTGGGCCCGCAAGGAAGACACCCTCGCGCGCCTGCGGGCCGCCGCGATCCCCAACGTCGTCATCCGCCACAACGTCAACGTCAACCGGTGGAACCTGGACGAGGTGGTGCCCTACATCGAGGCCAACGAGGCCCGCGGCGAAGCCTGCTTCGTGAGCATGTACTCGGCCTCGCGGCACTACAGCCACGGGGCGGGCCACCACCGTGAGCTGCGCGCCTTTCGTGAGGAGCTCAGCCAGCAGCAGGCCCTGCTCCGCCGCCTCCAGGACCGACCCGGCTTCCTGCCCAACCGCTTCCTGGTCCTGGCGGAGGACTTCTACGAGACGGTCGAGCGTGAGCAGCCCGTGCCCTGCTTCAGCCTGCGGGCCTCCCTCATCGTGGAGCACGACGGCATGGTGCGGCCCTGCATCAACTTCCCCGTCGACCTGGGCCGCGTGCAGGAGCACGGCTTCGATCTGGAAGCCATCGCCTCCGGTCCGAAGGCGAACACCCTGCGCGAGACCATCCGGGAGGAGCGCTGCCCGATCTGTTGGACCCCCAACGAGGCCTTCGTGACGATGATGTGCAACCTGCCGAACCCGGATGTGTGGAAGGACCCAAGGCAAGCACTGGTGCGGCTCGGTCGCCTGAAAGGGTAGGCTCGGCCCCGAGGTGCGAAAGGGGTGCTGTGGTCGACGGTTCGGAAGACGAGGTCCTGTGGGCCGCCCGCCTGGGCGAGCTCTGTGGACGGGCCGGCGATGGCCCCGTGCCCGAGCGCGCCCTGCTGGACGCCTGGATGGACCTGGTCGGCGCGAGCGCGGCCTGCCTGAGCATCGTGCGGCGCGGTGGAGGCGAGGAGTCGTTCTGCCGCGGAATCCTGCCCTGGGGCCGTGAGCCGGCGGGCGCCGGTCTGTCGTTGATCGACGGCAAACCCCTCGGCATCGAGGGCCAGCTGGTCCGCATCGCCGTCGGGGAGGCCGAGGGGCCCTGGGCCGAGCTCATCAGTGAGGGTGGCGACGCGGTGCTGCACAGGCGCCTCTCCCCCCTGCTGCCCCTGCTGAACCGGGCTCTGCTGCGGCTGGCCCGGGATCGCAGCGAGTCCGCGGACTCCGCGGCCCGCCGGGCCTGGGACCAGGCGCCCGGGGCCATGCTCCTGCTGAACGAGGACATGCAGGTGCTCGCGCTGAACCCCGCCGCCGCGACCCAGCCGCGCCTCGAGGTCGGCCGGCCGTTGCCCGACTGGGTTCGGATGGGTGTCGAGGCGGCCCAGACCAACACGGACAGCGTGCAGCGGGTGTGGACGGTCGCGTCGGACGGCGTCGAGTACAACATCAGCCTGGTGGCCGTCGATCCCGCGGAGGCCACGCCCGGCCGGTGGCTGCTGTCGCTGATGCCCGGTGGACCCTCGCTGGAGGAGCGCGTCGAGCTGGCGGCGGAGCGCCACGGCCTGACGATCCGCGAGGCCGAGGTGCTGGAACTCGTGGCCGAGGGGCTGACCAACAGCCAGGTCGCCGGGGCCCTCGAGCTGGTGGAGGCCACCGTCAAGTTCCACCTCAACGGGGTCATGAAGAAGGTCGGCGTGGGCAGCCGCACCGAGCTGCTCGCCCGCCTGCACGCGGTGCACCTGGTGGACGCGGCGGCGGACGTGCCGGCCTCGGCGCGGCGGCTGCGCACGGGCTGGATCTGGATGGGAGACGACGGGATCGTGCGCGTGCGCCAGGCGGCTGGCACGCGGATCACCCCGGACGACATCCACGCATTCAACGGCGCCGTCGAGTCCTACTCGGAGAACGGCGAGCCCGTCTGGGTCTTCTCCGACGCCTCGGGCGTGAAGTCGACCACGCCCGAAGCGGCGAAGCTGGCGTCCGAGCCCAAGGCCTACGTCGGGGCGCTCGGCGTCAAGGGGGGCTCCGCGGTGTCCCGCGCCCTCGTCAACATGTGGCTGCGCCTGTTCCGCCCGCCCTACCCGACGAAGCTCTTCGAGGACGAGGAGTCGGCGGTGCTCTGGCTGCGGGCGCTGCGCGCGGCGGCGGTCAGGCCTGCGCCGCCAGCGGGGGAAGCAGCAGGTCCAGGTAGTGGGCCTGGTCGGCCCCCAGGTGGCGCTGCTTCAGCTTGAAGCGCGCGGCGAGGGCCAGCAGGAAGCGCCGCAGATCGGGGTCCGCAAAGGGATCGCCGCCGGCCGCGTCCAGGCAGTAGCCCAGCGAGACCTCGCCCACGCGCAGCCAGAAGGCCTGGCCCGGCACCGTGCGGTAGAGCAGCAGGCAGAGCTCCAGGCCCGCCGCGAGTGGGATGGTCACCTCGACCGCCGGCATGCCCCCGGGCGCGGCCGCGATGCGCCACGAGAAGGTCAGGGTGTCCGGCAGGTCGAGCAGCCGGCGCAGCGCGGATTCGGCGGGCGTCATCGCAGGGGCCTCAGCGCGCTGGTGTCCCACAGCTCCGCGTATCGATCGAAGACGCCGGTGCACAGCCCGCGACGGGAGCAGGGCGCGCACTCGGCCGTGTGCACCCGCTTGCGGTCAGGCGCCCAGTTGTAGAAGTCGTCGAAGACCACCTTGCCCGGGGCCGAGGCCCACTCCGTCGTGACCCGCGGATCCCAGTGCAGGTCGTTGCTGAGCATCGCGTGCTCCCCCAGCAGGCACATGGGCACGCCGAAGAAGCGCAGCACGGACTCGGGGGCCCGCGCGGGCACGCCGGGCAGCACGCGGGCGAGGTCCGTGAGCGTCGGCGCCAGCTCGGGGTAGTGGTGCAGGCCGCCGCCCTCGGGCGTGGTGTTGGAGACGACGATCAGGGTCGCGCCCAGCTCCCCGGCCAGGGCCACGGTGTCGCCCAGCACCTCGAGGTTCCCCTTCGTCGCCACGGTGTTCACGAAGAGCCCGAAGCCCGGTCGCGCGCTGGCGCGCATGGCGGCCGTGACGGTGTCGAAGCTGCCCGGTCGCCCCGTCAGCGCGTCGTGGGTCTGCGCGTCGGGCCCGTGCAGCGAGAAGAGCGCTTCGTCGAGCAGCGGCAGGATGGGCGCTGCCTTCTCCGGCCGGGACAGCATCGTGCCGATGGTGCCCATGGACGTGCGCATGCCCAGCTTCTTTGCCAGCCTGAGGATGTCCACGAAGCGCGGGTGGATGCTGGGCTCCCCGCCCGTGAAGTGCACGGCCAGCACGCCGCGCTCCCGGTGGCTGCGCAGCACGCGGGCCGCCCGCCCGAAGGTCACCGGGAACTCCCCGTATCGGGTCATCCGGTCCTCCTCGGAGCAGAAGACGCAGCGCTCGGGGCAGGTGTAGGTGAGGTGCAGCTCCAGGCGCTCCATCACCTGGCCCTCGGGCCCGATCCAGGGTTGGGTCTTGGTGGGCGAGCCCAAGGCGACGAGGCCGCTCACGCCGCCCCCCGCGCGCGGCGCATGGCGGCGTAGTCCGGGTAGAGGCCGCGCACGAGCCGGCTCAGCTCCGCGTCGGCGGCGAGGGTGCTCCGCC
>JAJDAI010000987.1 GCA_029261955.1 Deltaproteobacteria bacterium
CCTCGCGCTGCTGGAGCTCGCCGAGGGGCAGCACCAGGCCGCCGCGCGCCGGCTTCGGGCCATCGACCGCCTGCTGGAGCCGGGCTCCGGGCACTGGCTGCGCGGGCACATCGACGCCCTGCGCCTGGCGGTGGCCGCCGGTGGATCCCGCTGGGGCGAGGCGGCGGACGTGCTCGAGCAGCTCGCCGAAGCGGAGGGGGAGCTGCCCGCCGATCCCGACCTGCTGGGTCTGCTGGAGCAGTCGGCGGGCGCGGCGCGGGCCGCGGGCGAGCTGGGGCTGATGTCGGAGATCGCAGACCTGGCCATCCAGCTGGCCCAGGCGCTCGGCGACCGGGCGAGCCAGGCCCGCCTCGAGGACCTGCTGCTCGCCTGACGGCCCGAGGCCAGCTACTGGACGTCGATCTCCACCAGCTCCAGCTCGAATCGGAGCGGCGGATCGATCTCCCGCCACCAGGGCCGACAGCTCGAGTCCAGAGCCGGGGAGGCCAGGACCACCGGCGGCTCGTCCCCCTCGCAGGCCTGCACGTAGAGCGGCTCCCCCGCCACGCCCTGCACGACGATCGAGTCCAGCCGGGCCCCCGACCCGTGCAGCACCACGCCGTCCCCGGGCAGGTCCGACAGCTCCAGGTCCCGCAACGACAGGCCCACGACCTCGTCCCAGATCGGCACGTCGACGGCCAGGACGGCGCCGGGCAGCCCGCCCTCCTGCCCCGCTCGCTCGACCTGCACGTCCGCCAGCTCGAAGCGCCCGACTCCGCGGGCGTAGAGCGCGGGGCCCCGCAGGCCGCTCAGGCTGCTCGCTTCGAGCCGGACCTCCGAGCTGTCTGCGAAGACCCCGATCCCGCCTCCGTCCCGGGGCGATCGCAGCGAGTCCGTCACCACCGAGTCCGTGAGCGCGAGCGCGCCGCCCCCGTAGACCGCCGCGCCCGCGAACTCGCAGCCGCTGATCACCGCGTCCGACGCATCGATGCGGCCGCCGCCGTAGGCCACGAGGGCCGGACCGGGCAGGTCCGAGGCCACGAGGCCCGCCAGCCACACCTGCGCGCCGCCCGTCGCCGCGATCGCCGCCCCCGTGCCGCCGTCGGTGCCCCGCTGCAGCGACGGCACCACCAGCTGCTCGGCGACCAGCGTGCTCCCCGCCCCCCAGGCCAGGGCGCCCGCCTCCCGCAGGCCGTCCAGGGTCACCCGCTCCAGCGTCGCGGAGCCGCCCGCAGCCACGACCACGCCGTAGCCCGCCTCCCCCGCTTCGCTCGCTCGCCCCTCGCTCAGCCTGGAGTCGAGCAGCGTCGCCTGGGCCTGCGGCCCCTGCACGAGCAGGCCGACCCAGGCGTTGTCGATCAGCTCCAGGCCGGTGGCGTCCATCTGGGCCAGCCCGCCGAGCGCGATGCCCGCAGAGCGACCCCCGCCGCCTCCGGCCCGCGTGCCCCGCACCACCAGGTCCTCCGCCACCAGGGAGGAGGGACCGCCCGACGAGGAGACCACCACCCCGCCGCCGATCGAGTCCTCGACGGTCACCTGGCGCAGCGTCGCGCGGCCACCATCCAGCACGCCGATGGCGCCGCCGATGCCGCTCTCCCTCGCGTGTCCGTTGCCGCTCAGCTGCACACCCTCCAGCTCGACCTGGGCCCCGAAGGCGACCGCCAGCCCGCCCGCGAGCCAACCGTCGATGCGGCCGCCCACCACCTCCGCCCAGCCGTCCTCCACGAGGCTCAGCCCGACGTTGAGCTCCGGGTTCGCGTCGGGCCTTGGCAGCCCCCCGCTCAGCTGGGGATCGATCAAGCTCGCGCGGGCCCCGCTGCCGGCGACGAGCACGCCGACCTCGTGACCGGGTCCCACCCGCAGCCGCTCGGCGCTCAAGACCCCGCCCTCCAGGACCTCGACCCCACCGATCGCCGTGGGCCCCGCGTCGGTGCCCGTGCCCTCGACGAGCACGTCGACGAGCTCCAGCCTCGCCTCGTCCACGAGGGCGCCGACGTTCCCCGAGTCCAGCAACTCCACGCCCTCGGCCCGCAACAGGGCCCCGCTGAGCGAGGCGATCCCGACCCCCAGATCGGCCGTCCCCCGCCGCGTGCCGAGCACCCGGGTGCCCACGAGATAGACCTCGGTGCCGGGGTCCGCTGCCTCCACGCCGAAGGTCGCCGCGCGTTCGATCGTCCCCCGGGTCAGCCGCGCGACTCCGCCCGAGGACGCGCCGAAGCCCACGCCCCGGGCCCCGTCCGTCGCCTGCACGTCGCGCACCTGCACGTCCACGAGGTCGAGCTCCGCGGCCCCCGTCATCAGCAGGATCCCGCTGCGCCGAGGCGACTGGACGATCACGTCCTGCACGGTGGCCCGGATGGTGCCCGCCCCGAAGGTTCGGTTCACCACCAGGCCGGCGCCCCCGCCCCGCAGGGTGAGGCCGCGGAGCAGCTGCGTGCCGGCGGCGATCTGGATGACGGCAGCCTCGCTGTCTCCGGCGTCGAGGCTCACCAGCTCGGCGCAGCGGCCCTCGATGCGCAGGTCGCCCTGGGCC
>JAJDAI010000988.1 GCA_029261955.1 Deltaproteobacteria bacterium
ATTCGACGGGTCATGGATTCCTCCTCGCGCCCGCTCTGTCCCAGGGCCGCCTGAGCTCCGATTCTGACGGGTGCGGGACCTCCTGTCATGGAACGGCCGAGTTGGGGGCTGGCTATGCTCGGCCGCGATGCTTCCGCTCTCCGCCTGGCCCGCGCTCGACGGCCTGCCCGCCCGCCCCCTCGATGGGGGCCTGATCAACACCACCTACGCGGTCGGTGAGCCGCCCGTCGCCGTCGTGCAGCGGCTGCACACCATCTTCGCGCCCGAGGTGAACCTGGACATCCAGGCCGTCTCGGCGCACCTGCGGGCGGCCGGCCTGCTGAGCCCGCGCGTGCTCTCGACCGGCGATGGCGGCCTGTGGACGCTGGACGAGGAGGGGCGCTGCTGGCGGGCCCTGGAGTGGATCCCCGGACACTCGGTGGAGCGGCTCGACGAGGCGAGCATGGCAGCGGAGGCGGGTCGGCTGGTGGGACGCTGGCACCGGGCGACGGCGGACCTGGACTACGCGTTTCAGTTCTCGCGGCCGGGCGCTCACGACACCGAGAAGCACATGGCGACGCTGAGGCAGGCCGTCGCCGAGGGGGCTGGCCACCGCCTGTTCTCGCAGGTGGAGCGGCTGGCGGACGGGGTCCTGTCGGCCTGGGAGGCCTGGGACGGCGGGGCGGACCTGGCCGCGCGGGTGAGCCACGGGGACCTGAAGATCAGCAACCTGCGCTTCGACGCGGAGGGGCGCGCGATCTGCCTGCTGGATCTGGACACGATGGGGCGGCTGCCGCTGGCCATCGAGCTGGGC
The DNA here is from genome assembly GCA_029261955.1 of Deltaproteobacteria bacterium. Classification (GTDB taxonomy): domain Bacteria; phylum Myxococcota_A; class UBA796; order UBA9615; family UBA9615; genus CALCXL01. The sequence goes on from JAJDAI010000988.1 coordinate 794, forward strand.
GATGCTTGGAGGAGCTGGTGCAACCCGCGGGGAGAAGACGTGGCCGATGCGGTGTTTTCTCTGGAGCTGTTCACGGCCTCGGCCGGCGGCTACCTGGCCGCGAACCCCCTTTCGGCGGAGGAGCGGGCCGCGCTGGTGCCAGGCATCGAGCGGATCTGCCTGGAGCTGGCGGCGCGCTTCGCAGCGGATGCCCTCAACGAGGCCTACTTCGGCTGGAACCCGGCGGTCGCGGCCGGGCGCGGCGAGCACAACCTGCTGAGGGCTCGCGGGCAGGCGAGCCTGGCGGGGGAGGTTCGGGGGATGCGGGGGGCGCTGGAGCAGGTCCTGGGGTGATGCTCAGGGGGCGCAGGGATAGCGCAGCCGGTCGGCCGAAGACCCCAAGGCACGCTCCTGGGGCTCCAGGGGAGCCGCGCGGTAGGAGGCGAGGATCTCCTCAGGCGTGGACCCACCGACCCAGAGGCGGCCTCGCCGCGTGACGGTCTGCCCCGGCGCGAGGGTCCCGAACTGGGGGCGGGAGTGGATGCACACACCGTTCGAGCCGGCGTTGCCCCCGACCACGTCGCTCGCTTCGAAGGCGTGTCCCAGCGTCGTCCCGCCGTCCAGCGCGGTGTGCAGCGTGATGGGCAGGGCGAAGCGGGACGCCTCGACGTAGAGGGGCGAGCCGCTGTCCGGGGAGAGCTCGTCCAGCGAGCGCAGGCCCAGGTCGTCCACGAACCACGTGCGCTCGTGCCCGGACTCCGCGAAGGGGGCGGACGGCGCAGTGCTGAGGCAGAGCAGCGCGAAGACGTCCGGGAGGGGGGATGGGCCGAGGTTCGTGAGGGACAGCTCCACCTCGACCGATCCGGGACGTCCGACGAGCGCTCCCCGAACGCGGACCTGCTCGTTCGACGCCTCGACCGACATCCGCTCGTCCCCGGAGTCGAGTTTGTAGGTCGGCTCGAGCTGGTCCCAGAGGCCCGCGACCCCGCCGCCGAGCATCTCGGGAAAGGACAGGGAGAGGGTTTCCCCTTCGGGCCAGCCTGGGACGAGAAGCTGCACCTCGGAGAACCCGGTCGCACCCGCCGGGGGACGGATCTGGATCGGCGTCGAGCCGTGCTGGATCGCCCCGGACTCCACCCCGTGCCGCACGACTTGCCAGCCGGGGTCGGCGGGGACGGTCACGGTTGCGAGCCCCTCGGGCCCGGCGGTGCAGACGAGGGGCTCGGTGGTCCCCAAGGCGGGGTGCTCGAGGGCGACGGAGCAGGCGCCGGGGCTGGCCGACCGGAACGGGGGAAGCTCCAGGCTCGCTTCCCCGCCCCCCACCCGGTGGTAGAGCACGCTGTTCGAGGAGGGGTCGACGAAGCGACGCCACGAACCGGGCTCGGCCCCGCGGACCGAGACGCCCTTTGGAAGCCAGGCGCGCCGGGCCCCACCCGGTCGCGGCGGGGCGGCGGCCCGGGCCGGGCTCAGCGGCTCGAAGGCGGCGTTCGTCACCTCGGACCCGGTCTTCGCCAGGAGCGCCAGCTCGTTGGGGGTCCAGGACGAGGGGCTCGTGAGCACCAGCTGGTCGAATCGAGCCAGGCGGTCGTTCAGCTCGCGGGGCACAGCGAAGGCCGAGGGCCGCAGGTCGAGCAGACGAAGCTCGACGGACGAGGCGCGCAGCTCACCGACCGCGCGCAGCGCGTCCCGCCATTGCTCCTCGGAGAGGGGAGCCCCCTGGGCCCGGAGCAGGGCGACCGCGGTCCGGGCGGTGCCCAGGTGGAGGCGCTCCGGGTGCGCGCGAAGCCAGCGCGCGGCCGCGGCCTGCTCCGGTGAGAGCCCGGAGCCGTCGAGCCAGAGCGTCGCCCCCGACACGAGGGCAGCCTCGAAGGCGCCGGGCGCGGCAAGCAGACTCGGAGCCAGCGCGATTCGAGCCCCCCGGCTGCGCAGAAGCGCGGACAGGGCTTCGAGCGCCACGGGTTCGAGGGGTCCCGCATCCCGCAGGACGATCAGGTCGGCCACGTCGAACAAGCGCGCGGCGAGCAAGGGGGCCGTCGAGGGGAGCGCCACGGCGAGGTTGCTCAGCACGCCCTCGTCGGCCGCGAACACCCGCATGTTGCAGTGGATGCGGGCCAGCTCGGCTCGAAGGCGCTCCGCGACGGCGGGGCGTGCCGCGAGGCCGAGCAGGGCATCGTCGAGCTCCAGCACGGGGAGCAAGACGCCCCGGTCGAGGTGCCCCTGGAGCAGGGCGAAGCAGTCTCCCTCGGTGTTCCCATCGTCGCAGAGCAGCAGCTCGCCGCCGGGGATCTGCGTCGGAGGCCGATCCCCGGCGGCCAGCGAGCGCCCCGGCCGCAGCACGATCCGGCTCGCGACCCCCAGCTCGGCTTCCGCGCTCGCGCACACGGGCGAGCCCTCGTCGGGACCGAGCTTCCCCAGGAGCTGGATCGTCGGTGGGAAGGAGGAACCACCCGGGCCGATCGTGGCGCCAGGGCCCGGGAAGTCGCGGGTGGAGGGCCCCAGGGTCGCCGTCCAGGCCTGGCCGTGTCCCTGCCAGGCGGCCTCAGGAGTCCCGGGGGCAGACCGGGAGCAGAGGTCCGCGGCGACCCGGTAGGGGCCGTTCGTCAGGCCGAGGTCCGTGGTTCGGCCCAGGGGGACGGGGTTCGGCTCGGGCTCAGCCTCGACCTGCGGGGCGGCGCTGGGGTCCGGCGGCGGTTGCAGGTCCGCTTCTTCACAGGCGGAGAGCAGAGAGGCCAGCAGCAGCAAGCAGGCGACCCGAGTCGCCCGGGTCACGATCCCGTCAACCACCGACTCAGGACCTCCCGCGCGCGCACGTGCTCGGCCACGACCTCGGTGTAGAGCCGCTCCGCCGCTGCGGCGCGCCCGGCCTCGGCTGCTTCGTTCAGCTCGCTGAGCAGCGCCTGGAGCTTCAGCGCGCCGAGCATGCCCGAGCTCGTCTTGAGCGAGTGGGAGTCCCGGTAGACCGCCTCCAGATCGCCCGTCGCGAGGCTCGCGCCGATCCGCCCCAGCCCCTCGTCGGAGCGGACCAGGAACAGCTCCAGCAGGTCGTGCACGAAGCGCGGGTTCTGCTCCGTCGCCAGACCGAGGAGGAGCGAGAACACCTCCTCGTCGATGACGGTGTTGATCTGGGTCAATGGGAACTTCACCACTCCGCTCACCGTAGCGTCCCACAGCGAGTTCAGCTCGCTCAAGGCGAGAGCGGATTCGACCGACAAGGTGCCCAGGGACGAGAAGAGCACTAGGTTGTAGGCATCGGTCGTGGGGGACCGCTGGGAGGCGAATGCGACGCAAGCCATGGATCGCGGCGGTGGCCTTCGCCGCCCTCATCGGGGGCGCGCTGCTCGTCGCCAGCCCGGACACCTTGACCGGCGAGGCCGGCGCAGGCTGCGCGGGCGGCCAGCTGGCCGACGGGGAGATGGCCCGGGCCGAAGGCCGCTACCTCGTCATGGAGACGATGGTGGCCCTGGCCCTGGGTCTGGAGCAGGCGGACCACTACATCGAGCTGGCCGCGCCCCTGGCGACGCAGGGCGCCACGGGCGTCGAGAACGCCAGCGAAGACAACTGCTACGCGGCCGAGCTCATCGAGTCCGAGCAGCTCGGCGGCGCCGTGCGGGTCGACTTCCGCGACTGCCCCAACGAGACCGGAACCATCGAGCTGAGCGTCGGCGCGGAGCTGCCCCAGGGCCTGCCCGACGGCCTGCCCGATGACGTCGCGCGCGAGGAGCTGCCCCCGGGCTCCGTCGTCTACGGCCTCAGCATGCAGGACACCGTGCGCTACGGCGTGCTGCTCGAGGGGCTGATGGGCATCGAGCAGACCCCCGAGAGCGAGTCGCTGCGCACCGACCTGTCCTTCGACTTCCTGGACTACACGGGGAACCTCGCGGTGGCCGGGCCCGTGGAGCGCACCGAGACCACCACCTCGGTGACGATGGTCGGGACCTTCAGCTCCGTCGGCGGCCTGGACTGGGAGGTCCAGGGCAGCAACCTGGTCGTGGCCGATGGCTGCAAGGGCCTGAAGAGCGGGCGCCTGGAGGCGCACTTCAGCAACGAGCAGGTCGTCGACGTGACCGTCGTGGCCGAGTTCGACGGCAGCTGCGATGGCTGCGCCTCCGTGCAGATCGACGGGGTCGAGAAGCCTCGCGTCTGCATCCCCGAGGAGCTCGCGCTTCCATGAGGATGCTGCTCCCCCTGCTGCTGGTGGCCGCGGTGGGCTGCGGGCCCGCGCACCGATTCCGCTCCCCCGACATC
>JAJDAI010000989.1 GCA_029261955.1 Deltaproteobacteria bacterium
CGGCGAGCGCGTGCTCGGGATCTACAACCCACCGATCGTCGTCCCGGTGGCGGGGCTGCGGGCGAACGCGCTCGAGTCCCTCAGTAGCGGAAGGGCCAGGCCAGGAAGTAGCGCTTGATGCGCAGCCAGACCCCGAAGAGCCCCATCGGCTCGAAGACCAGCACGACGATCACCAGGATCGCGAAGAGCACCGTGCTCTGCTGGTGCGACGACAGCTCCGAGATGAAGGGCAGGTGCTCGCCCAGGGCCTCCGCCATCGGCGTCAGGAAGGCGAAGGCGAGCGCGCCGGCCACGGCCCCGAAGATCGTGCCCACGCCGCCCAGCACGATCATCGCGATGTACTGCACGGACATGTTCAGGTCGAAGGGCGGGGAGATCGTCAGGTACTGCTGCTGGAGCGCGAACATGCCGCCCGCGACGCCCGCCAGGAAGCTGCTGATGCCGAAGGCGATGACCTTGCTGCGCGCGGGGTTCACGCCCAGGATCGAGGCCGCCACGTCCCCGTCCCGCACCGCCATCATCGCCCGGCCGGTGTTGGACCGGGCCAGCGAGGCGCCCATCCAGGTGGCGCTCAGGGCCAGGACGGCGAAGACCCAGTAGAGCTTGCGGTCGAAGGTCCAGCGCAGCCCGAGCCACTGCTGGGGCGGGCCGCCGAAGGCCAGGGGCTTTCCATCGACCACCAGGCCGGTGTGCATGGGCACGGCGATCCCCGAGACCCCGTGCGTCACGTCGGGGAAGGACAGCAGCAGGTGCTGCACCGCGAACAGCGCGCCCAGGGTCACGATGGCCAGGTAGAGCCCGCGCAGCCGCAGCGCGAAGGGCCCCACCAGCAGCCCGAAGCCCGCGGCCACCGCCCCGGACACCGGCAGCGCGGCCCAGAAGGGCACGTCCCAGCGCTCGCCCATCACCGCCGTCGTGTAGGCCCCCAGACCGAGGAAGGCCGCGTGCCCGAGGCTGATCTGCCCCGCGAAGCCCGTGAGGATCATCAGGCCCACGGAGCCCACGACCCCGACCATCCCCAGGTTCGCGACCGTCAGCCAGCGCCCGCTGGCCGTCAGCCCGAAGCCCACGATGAGCACGGCCCAGAACAGCAGCCCGGCCTTGTGCCAGCCCTCGGGGAAGCGGCGGAGATCGTCGCGGTAGGAGGTGACGAGCCTCACACGCGCTCCACGTCCTTCTGGCCGAAGAGCCCGTAGGGCCGGACGACGAGGAAGGCGACCATCACGAGGTAGGGCAGCACCTCGTGCAGGTTCTGGCCGAAGGTGCCCAGGTGGGGGTTGAGGTAGCCCTGACAGAGCACCTCGAGCACGCCGAGCAGCAGCCCCGCGATCACGGTCCCTCCAGGCGACTCCAGGCCGCCGACGATGACCGCCGGGAAGGCGCGCAAGGCGACGAAGCCGAGGTTGGTGTCCACGGAGCGCGGGAAGAGGCCCAGGAAGACGCCGGCGAGCGCCGCCAGCGCGCCGGCCAGGAACCAGGTCGAACCCAAGACGCGCCCGACGGGGATGCCGAGCGCCAGCGCGACCTCCTGGTCCGCAGCGGTCGCGCGCATCGCCACGCCGATCTTCGTGCGCCTCACCAGGATGAAGTAGGCGCCCAGGGCCAGGGCCGCCGCCGCCATGCCCACCAGGGAGTTCACCAGCAGGTGAGCGCCGCCGATCTCGACCGCGGCCATGGTGTCCCAGGGCGTGGGCAGGCCCCTCGCTTCGGGCCCCCAGATGACCATCATCGCGGCCCGCAGCAGGCTGCCGACGAAGATGGTCACGATGATCGTCACGAAGACCGGGCGCCCGACCAGGGGCCGCAGCACCACCCGCTCCACCGCCGCGCCGAGCAGGCCGGCGGCCGCCATCGCCGTGCCCAGGGCCACGGGCCAGGGCAGCCCCACACCGCAGAGCGAGACCATGGCGAAGGCGCCGAAGGCCAGGAACTCGCCCTGCGCGAAGTTGAAGACCGACGAGGCCCGGTAGATGACGACGAAGCCGAGCGCGACCAGCGCGTAGGCCGCGCCGAGCGCCAGGCCCGAGGCGAGCAGCTGCAGCAGGGTGCTCACGAGGCGTCCCCGTAGATGGCGGCGATGAGCCCCGCGTGCCGCTCCCGCACCGCCGAGCGGCGCACCTTCTGCGTCGCGGTCAGCTCGCCGTCGTCCTGGTGCAGCTCCTTGCGCAGCAGGCGGAAGCCGCGGATCTGCTCGACCCGGGCCAGGCGCTCGTTCGCCTCACGCACCTCGCCCGCGATGAGCTCCACGATCTCCGGCCGGCCGCTCAGGTCCTCGAAGTCCGTGTAGGGGATCTCCCGGCGCCCCGCCCAGTCACCGACCGCCGCGGCCTCCACCTGGATGAGCGCGGACACGAACTTCCGGCCGTCCCCCAGGGCCACCGCCTCCTTGATGTAGGGCGAGGTCTTCAGCGCGTTCTCCAGCTTCTCGGGGGACAGGTTCTTGCCGCCGGCGGTGATGAGGATGTCCTTCTTGCGCCCGACGATGCTGAGGTAGCCGTCGTCGATCGCGCCCAGGTCGCCGGTGTGCAGCCAGCCCTCGCCGTCGATGGCGTCGGCGGTCGCCTGCGCATTGCCCCAGTAGCCGGCGAAGATGTGCGGGCCGCGCATCAGGACCTCGCCGTCCTCGGCCAGCACGCACTCGGTGCCGGGGATCGCGGTGCCCACGGTGCCCAGGCGGATGTCGCCGGGCGGGTTCACGTGGCTCGCCCCGCCGCACTCGGTCATGCCGTAGGCCTCGGAGACGGGCACGCCGATGGCGTGGAACCAGCGCAGCAGGTCGACGGAGACGGGCGCGGCGCCGGAGATCGGCAGCCAGCAGTTCTTCATGCCGATGCGCTCGCGCAGGGCGCGGAAGACCAGCAGATCGGCGAGCCAGCGCAGCACGAAGCCGCGACCGCGCCAGGCCAGCGCGCGCCGGTAGAGCCAGCCCTTCAGGAGCGAGCTGTCCCCCATCTTGAGGGTCACGCTCGCGTTGACCTTCTCCCAGATGCGCGGCACGCCGAGGAAGACGGTGGGCGCCACCTCCCGCAGATCGCTCTGCACGGTGTCGATGCTCTCACCGAAGTGCACGACGGCGCCGGTGCTCAGGGGCAGGAAGAGGGTGAAGATCTTCTCGGCCACGTGGCAGAGCGGCAGGTAGGAGAGCAGCGTGTCCTTCGCGGTCACGCCCAGCGCGGGCACCATCGCGTCAGCGGAGGCCACGACGTTCGCCGAGGAGATGAGCGCGCCCTTGGGCTGCCCCGTCGTGCCCGAGGTGTAGACGACCATGCTCGGTTCGAGCGGATCCCGCTCCGCCAGGCGCTCCCGCAGCCAGCCGAGGTCCCCCTCCCCCACGAAGTCGCCCCAGCTCACCAGCCTCGCGTCGTCGTAGTCGCGCGTGCCCCGCGGCTCCAGCACGACCACGGTGCGGACCGTCGGTGTCTGCTCGGCGACCTCGACCGCCTTGTCCACCTGCTCCTGGTCCTCGCAAATGAGCACCGAGACGCCGCTGTGGCTCAGCACGTAGGCGACGTCCTCGGGCGGGTTCGTCTGGTAGATGCCCACGGCCCGCGCGCCCAGCGCCTGCGCCGCGAGGTCGGCGAAGACCCACTCGGTGCGGTTGTCGCTGAGGATGCCGACGGCGTCGCCCACCCCGATCCCCGCGTCGCTGAGGGCCCGGGCCACCGCTGCGACCGCCGTCGCGTAGTCCCGCCAGCTCAGCTCGCGCCAGACCCCGAGGGTCTTCTCGCGCAGGGCCACGGCCTCGGGCTGCCGATCGCAGAGGCCCAGCAGGCGCGCGGGCAGGGTGTCCGGCAGCATCAGCCCACCGCCCCCTCGGCGCCGCCGGTGTAGGCCTCCTGGACACGCGGATCGGCCGCGATCTCGTCAGGGCTGCCGGTGACGATGCGCTCGCCGAAGTCCAGCACCGTCACCCGGTCCGCCAGGTCCAGGACGAAGCCGAGAT
>JAJDAI010000990.1 GCA_029261955.1 Deltaproteobacteria bacterium
TGCTGCTCGACCGCGACGGGAACGGCTTCTCGGGGGTGGCACGATGAAGGCCCTGCTCTGGCTGATGTTGCTGACGGCTCCCGCGCTCGCGCAGGAGGCTGAGCCGGCCCCCGAACCGGCTCCGGCGGAGGTGCCCGCGAAGGCAGCGCCGGCGATCCCCAAGCTCGCGGTGACCGCGACGGTGGAGGGCCCCGCCGTCGACGAGGACCCCTGCTCCGACTTCCAGTACGGGATGGGCTCGGGGCCGGCCGTTTCGGCCTTCGAGGAGGGCGGCCTCGGCCGCGCGCGCCGCACCTGCGGGCGGAGCGAGGTGGCGCTGGCCATCGACGCGATGCTGGCCGTGGACCTCGCCAACTTCTACGCGGACATCGTGCTGGCGGGCGTGCTCGAGGGCAGCGTCGCCCTGGGCAAGCGCGGCGAGATCTTCGCGAGCTTCGAGTTCGTGCGCTACGACCTCGTCTTCTCGGCCCTGACCGCTGACTCCCTGGGCGTCGGCCACCTGAGTTTGGGTGGCAGCGGGCGCTTCCTCGTCGGCAAGAACTTCACGCTGGCGGCGACCGGCCAGGTCGTGCTGCCGACGGCGACGCCGCTCTACCACCACACGCGGCCGCTGGGCTTCGACGTGGGTGTGTCCGGCCAGTTCCGCCTGCACCGCATCGTGCAGCTGCACGCGCAGGCCTCCTTCCTGAGCTCCTTCGGCATCGGCCCCGGCCCGACGCAGCCCCGCGCGGGCGCATCGATCACGGTCGGCCCCGAGGTCCGGGCGCACCCCACGGTCGCCCTGGGCCTCGATCTGCACGCGATGTTCGGCTACGCCGGCCCGCTGGACGTCTTCGCCCTGGCCCCGGCCATCCGCTTCAGCGACGGGGAGCGCTTCGGCTTCGAGATGGCGGGAACCATCCCCCTCGCCGGCCGCGAGCGGGCGCAGCTCGCGCTCCAGTTCCGCTTCTCGGTGCGGCTGGGCGACATCGGCGGCTACGACGTCGAGGCGATCCGGGCGCTGGAGAAGGCCGAGATGCAGGAGAAGGCGGCGGCGCGGAAGGCGAAGAAGGCTGGCGAGGGCTGAGGCGCATCAAGACGGACCGGAGTGTCGGGTTCTCCTGACGCTCGGGCGAGTCGGCTGTCCGGTTGAGCCGACACCTCGCTCGAGACCGCAGGACGGTGCTGGCTCGACGTCCGCGCTTTGGCTCCCTGGCACGTTCCCTGCTCTTTCAGCGGGTCGTGCACGCCGCGAATCCGCTCCATGCCTGGCAATTCGTTCCCCCGCAGGCTCTGCAGGCGGCACCGAATTGGGTCGCCTGGACCCCGCCGCTGGTAGGCTCCTGCGCCATGGGGGTACCTGAGGATTCTGTCGACATGACGGAGCGGCTGGCGGCCGCGGCTCGACGGATCGCGGATCGCGGTACGTCGCTGCGCAACTCCGCCGTGCGGCCCCTGCCCGTGCTCCAGGAAGCCGGGGTCGAGCTGCCCCCCACCCTGACGATCGACCCCCCTGACGTCTCGCTCGCGAGCTGGGACGGAGCCGGCTCGGGCATCGACGCCGACAACCACACCGGCCGCCGCGCCCTGGCCCGCGAGATCCTGAGCAGCGGCGACCACAGCGCCGCGCTGGAGGACACCGAGCTGGTCGGGCGCTTCCGCATCTGGGGGGAGCTGGGGCGCGGGGGCATGGGGCGCGTGCTCGAGGCCCGCGACCCGGACCTGCGCCGCAACGTGGCCGTCAAGCTGCTGCTGGAGGGCGCGAAGATCGGGCAACAGCGGCTCGCGCGCTTCGTGGCCGAGGCCCAGATCACCAGCCAGCTGGAGCACCCCAACATCGTGCCCGTGCACGAGATGGGCGTGACCGACGAGGGCCGTATCTTCTTCGTCATGAAGAAGGTGGGCGGCCAGTCCATGCGCGACGTGCTGGACGCGGTGCGCCGGGGGAAGGCGGGGGTCCGGGAGCGCTGGACGCGCCGGCGCCTGCTGACGGTCTTCGTGCAGGTCTGTCAGGCGGTCGCCTACGCGCACGAGCGCGGCGTGCTGCACCGGGACCTGAAGCCACCCAACGTGATGCTCGGCGAGTTCGGCGAGGTCCTGGTGATGGACTGGGGGCTGGCGCGGCTGGTGGGCGACGAGCGCGAGGAGCTCGTCGAGGTGTCGGGCGACCCCATCGAGATGGTGGCGGTGCGCAAGACGCTGGACGGGGCCGCGATCGGCACCCCGGGCTACATGAGCCCGGAGCAGGTGCAGGGCTCGCTGGCGGAGCTGGACGAGCGCGCGGACATCTGGAGCCTCGGCGCGATCCTCTACGAGATGCTCACCTGGCGGCGGCCCTACAACGGCGAGCAGTTCGAGATGATGGTGGCGACCCTGAAGGGTCCCCCGACCCCGCCCTGCGAGCGGGTGCCGGAGCGGGGGATTCCCCAGGAAGTCGCGGACGTCGCGATGCGGGCGATGGCCCCGAAGCGGGCCGACCGCTACGCGAAGGTCACGGACCTGATCGCGGCAGTGGAGGCGTTCCTGGAAGGCAGCCAGCGACGGCAACAGGCGGCAAGCCGGCTGGCTGTGGGGGAGGAGCACTGGGCGCTGTACGCAGCGCTCGGGCTAGAGGAGGGCCACCTGCGGGAGCGCGAGAAGGCGCTCTCGCAGGAGGTCCAATCCTGGGCCCCGCTCGACGACCCCAAGAAGGCCGAGATGCACCAGCTGCGCGAGCGCCTGGAGGAGCTGGGCACGGAGCAGGCGACGCACTTCGGCAAGGCGATCGCCGCGGCGGAGCAGGCGCTGAGCCAGGACCCGGGCAACGCGGAGGCGCGGGAGTTCCTGGCGCGGGCGTACTGGGGGAGGTTCGAGCAGGCGGAGGCGCGGCGGGATGCGCGGGAGCAGGCGTTCTATGCCGACCGGGTGACCGAGTACGACGGGGGGGTCTACGCAGCCCGGCTGAGGGGCGCTGGCTCGGTGAGCCTGCAGACCTCGCCGGTCAACGCCGAGGTCTGGTGCCAGCGCTACTCGCAGCGCGGACTCGTCTGGCAGCTGGAGGCCCCCACGCTCCTGGGCTCCACGCCCCTCGCCGAGGCCCCGCTGGCGATGGGCACCTACCTGCTCACCCTGCGTGCGCCGGGCTACCCCGACGTCCTCTACCCCGTTCGGATGTCCCGGAACCGACACTGGGAGCCGCGCCGGGCCGTGCCCTTGTTCACGGAGGACGAGATCGGGCAGGGCTTCACCTACGTCCCCGAGGGGCCCGCGGTCTTCGGCGGGGACATCGACGCCGCCAACTGCCCTCCGGCCCACGAGCGGGAGCTGCCCGGCTTCTTCATCGCGACAGACCACGTGACGGCTCAGGACTACTGCGACTTCCTCAACGCGCTGCACATTCGGGACCCAGCCGCTGCGTGGGAGCGAGCTCCGCGTGAGCAGGCGGGGCTCGACCAGCAGTCCTCGCGGATGTGGGCGCGCCCGACGGATGGTGGCTACGAGGTCCCCACCGCGGACGTCGATGGGGACCGCTGGGACCCTCAGTGGCCGGTCTGCGGAATCAGCTGGTCGGACGCCATCGCCTACGCCGCGTGGGCATCCCCCGCGAAGGTCCACTACGGGCTTCCGCCCGAGGATGCGTGGGAGAAGGCCGCTCGCGGCGTCGACGGCCGGCTCTTTCCCTGGGGGGACCTCTTCGACGCGACGCTCTGCTGCATGACGGCTTCGCAGCAGACGGGCCACAGCCCCACGCCGATCGGGACGTTCGAGTTCGACCGATCGCCCTACGGTGTGCGGGATCTGGCGGGCTCGATGCGGGAGTGGAGCGGCGACGCCAACTTCGACGGCGACGTCGCTCGCCGGCCCGTGCGAGGGGGAGCTTGGAGTTCTGCGCTACGTCAGTGCAGGACAGCAAACCGCTTCGGCTTCGAGCCGGATCGGATTCACACCTACGTTGGCTTCCGGCTCTTCCGCTGGGCGCCCTGAAGAGGAGAGATTCCATGGCCCGTGAAGAAGAGATCCTTGCCAGCTGCTGCAGTCACGTGAACATCGATTCCAGTTACTGGAAGGCCCACCCGACCCAGGCGAACACGGCGGTCGTGTTTGTCGCGGTGAACGACCACCTCTGCGGGAAGGTCAGCCTGATCGCCGGGACGGTGGACATGGGAGGAGGTCTCGTCGACATCGAAGTCCGGGTGAAGGAGAGCGACGTGATCGATCTGAATGCGAACGTCTACGAGAAGATCGACGTGGCCCACGGGGCCACCGTGAGAAAGGTCTGGGTCAGCAAGAACACCGCCTGCACGCTCGAGAAGATCGGCACCCAGCAGGACCCCGGCTACACCGTCTGCTGATGACGACTGCACCGGTTTCGAG
>JAJDAI010000100.1 GCA_029261955.1 Deltaproteobacteria bacterium
CGGAGCTACGACGTCGTCGTGCAGGTCGGCGAGGACGCCCCGAAGGGGGCGACCCGCCTGATGATCCTCGGCCGCAAGCCGGCCGGCGGGGACGAGGGGCGCCCGGACTTCTTCTGGAAGAGCGAGCCCTTCACCGCGACCAAGTGGCCGCACCGCCTGCGCGCGCCGCTGCCCGACGGGCTCGCGATCCAGGTGATCCTGGACATGAACGAGGACGGCGTGCCCAGCGACGGAGACCTGGCCAGCCCCGTGGACAAGGCCTTCGAGGCGCCCGAGGGCGACCCGGTGGTGGACTTCACGGTCGAGCAGCGTCTGGACCTCGCCGGCCAGGAGATGGCCCTGCCCGATGAGCCCGGCCCGGCCGAGGGCGGCCCGTCCGAGCCCGACGACGGCGGGGACGGCGGCGAGGTCGGCTCCGAGGGCGGCGAGACCCGGACCCTGAAGATCAGCACGGACGTGCGCCTGCCCTTCATCCGCACGGGCCGCTTCATGGTGGTGGGCCTGCCCCCGGCCTCGGGCGACTTCGTGTGGCCCCCGGCCGGCAAGCCCGCCTTCCTCTGGGTCAGCTCCCCGACGAAGCTGAACTGGCCGCTGAGCCTGGAGGCCCAGGTGCCCGACGGCCTCGACCTGATCGTGGTCCTGGACCTCGACGGCAGCGGCTTCCCGGACACCGGCGATCTGAGCAGCAAGCCCGCTTCTGGCTGGAAGCGCACGGCGAAGGGCGCCGAGGTGGCGATCGAGCTGGACGAGGTGATCCCGGTGCCCGACGGGGGCTGAACAGGAGACTGAAGCGCCGCGTGGGGCCGCGGCGGAGGAGGGATGTGAGCGGACAGCCGCAGCAGGCCGGGGCGCCCGAGGGGGGCTCTTCGACCGGAGACGTCGCCGGCCGGTGGCCAGCCTGGTGCTGGCTGCTGCCGATCCTGCTGTGGGCCGAGCTCCTGCGCCTTCCCTACCTGCTGCACCCCTGGCTCAAGGACCAGGCGGCCATCCACGCCATCGTCTCCGACCTGATGCAGGGCCGCGCCCACAGCGCGTTTCCCATGCCCTACACGACCACGACCTTCCACCGGATCCTCGGAGGGCTCTTCTCGGTCTTCGGTGAGGAGGTCCTGCTGCCGCGCGTGCTGGCGGCGGTGCTGGCGGCGGCCACCACGGTCGCGACCTTCGCCCTGGCGAAGCGCTTCTTCGGCACCACCGCCGCGGTCATGGCCTCGGTCCTGACGGCCACGAGCCCGCTGCTGCTGAGCACGCCCGCCGTCGGCCTGCCCAACGATCCGCTGGTCCTGCTCCTGTCCTTGCTGCTGCTGTTCCGCGGCCTGCGCGACGACGACCTGCGCTTCGTGGCGGCGGGCGCGGCGGTGCTCGGGCTCGGCATGTACGTGCGCTTCTTCTATGCGCCGGCCGCGCCGCTGTGGGGGCTGCTGGTGCTGGTGGGCGCGCGCCCGGGCCGGCGGATCCGCATGGCGGGGACCTACATCGTCTCCCTCGGTCTGGTCACCCTGCCCCTGGCCTGGATCCTCCTGGGTACGGAGACGGGGCTCAACGTCGTCGCCTTCATCCGGGACGCGGTCACCGGCAGCTCGACCATGCACACCACGCTGGGCGAGGCGCAGGAGACGCCGCTGGGCCAGCGCTTCGCCGAGTCGGTGATCACGGTCCAGCAGATCGTGCTGGGGCGCATGAACGTCGGCGGGATGATGCGTTCGGCGGGCATCAACTGGCCGGGGATGATCCTGACGGCCTCGGGCTCGGCCCTGGCCGTGCTCCGGCTCGTCCGGCCGCGCGCCGCGCACCGCCTCGTCGATCGCCTGCTCGGCACCTGGATGCTGGGCGCCGCCGCGATCCTCGTCCTCGTCGTGGCTTGGCCCTCGGAGATCCAGGACCCCGACCTGGGGCCCTACCGCGCTCCGCGCTACTTCATCCTGCTCTTCCCCGCTCCCTGGATCGCCGCGGGCGGCGCGCTCCAGTGGGCGACGGAGCGGATCCCGGCCGGGATCCGCGCGCGATCCACCTACCTGCTCCTTCTGGGCCTGGGCCTGCTCGCGTCGCTGCCGGCGGCGCCCGGTGGCGCCATCGCGACCCTGCTGGGCCGGGTCGGCCGGGTGGTGGACGACGCGGCGGCGGCGGCGGATGAGGCCGTCCAGCTCATCCACGAGGAGACCGGGCAGGTGCCGCTCGTGATCGCCGACGTGCCCCCCGGCACCGCCGACCGCTGGCGGGCCCCGCGCTTCTTCCTCAGCTACGAGACCTTCCTGTCCGAGCTGGCCGACGGCGAGGAGCTGCAGCGCTGGCGCTCCGACAAGCGCCTCGGCCTGGCCATCGACTTCTCGCAGATGCTGTACCAGGTCCAACCCGACCTCTACGCCATGGAGGTGCGCCTCGGGGGCCACCTCGCGCCCGCCCGCATCCACCTGCTCGACATGCCCTTCCCGCCCCTGGGGCCGGTCTTCGCGCAGAGCGAGGGCAGGGGACCGAAGCGCCAGGCCCTCGTGATCATCAGCTCGAGCCCCGGCGCCCCGGTCCTGCGGCAGCGGATCCCGGGCGTGCACGAGGACCGGCTCATCGACCGGATCAGCCGCTTCGAGCGCCTCCAGCCCGAGCTGCCCCGCCTGCTGACGGTCGTCGGGGGCCGGCAGCCCGCCTACGCCTTCTACCGGCTGGAGCTGGACGAGCGCGTCTGGAGCAACCTGCACCTGCGCTTCGGCCGGGCGGACGACGCGGTGCGGGCGCCCGACCGCGTCTGGGCCTTCGCCGAGACCGTCTTCGTGCCGGAGCTCGGCTATGGCTTCACGCACGGCTTCCTGGAGCCCGGGAACTGGCGCAACGTCCAGCAGGGCCTGCT
>JAJDAI010000991.1 GCA_029261955.1 Deltaproteobacteria bacterium
AGAAGGTGGCCTTCCCCGCGGTCAAGACGAACCTCGGCCCCTCGATGCTCCAGTTCGTGCCGCTGCGGAACGTGCGACCGAAGCGCAGCGGCGTCGGCCTGGAGATCATGCCGACGGTCTCCGTGCGCACCGGCCAGGACCGCGCTTCGGCTGACGAGGACCTGGTGTGGCGCACCCCCGGCTTCCCCGACACCGTCGATCCCGGGGTGGATCTCAAGTACCAGATCACCCCCTCGCTGAGCGTGGACGCGACGGTCAACCCGGACTTCAGCCAGGTGGAGGCGGACCCCAACTTCGTCGACAACAACCTGCGTTTCGCCCTGTTCCTGCCCGAGCGCCGCCCCTTCTTCCTGGAAGGGCGCGAGCTCTACGACGGCTCGCTGCTCTACACCCGCTCCGTGGTCGATCCCATCTACGGGGCGAAGTTCAGCGGCAAGGCCGGCCCGGTCTCGGTCGCGGTGCTCCAGGCGCTGGACGAGCGCCCCGCAGCCAGCGTGGTGGGCGAGCGGGAGACGCCGGGTTTCGAGCCCGAAGACGTGCAGAACGCGCTGTCCTTCGTGACCTACGCCGGCGGCAAGGTCGACGTGGGACGCAACAGCCAGCTGGCGCTGGCCTGGTCGGACAAGGAGCTGATCGGCCGGGACGGCGTGCACCGCAGCAGCCACCACGCGCTGCGAGCCAACGGCCGCCTCGGCATCGACGACGTGAGCTGGATCGCCGTGAGCGGCAGCTACTCCTCCACGGGCGCCATCGACGGGGAGCGGATCCAGGGCGGCACGGTCGGCGCCGCCGCCCAGCGCAACGAGCGACTCCAGGGCGTCGGCGGCAGCGCCTCGCTGACCTCGCCCGACCACCGCTCCGAGAACGGCTTCCTCACCCGCCCCGACCTCGCGTCGGTGCACGGCTGGCTGCGCAAGCGCTTCGAGTGGACCGGCGGGCAGGTGCCCTGGATCGAGTTCGGCGCCAACGGCACCCAGACCTGGGAGGGCTTCGAGCGCGACGTGGCCACCTCGCGCGCGGGCGCCAACGTCAACGGCTGGTTCAACGTGCGCCTGCCCGGCATCACGGATCTGAACACCTCGGCCACGGGCTGGGACGCGCGCTTCGCGGACACGGACTTCGCGGGCGGGCGGGTCAACATCGGCCTGCACAACCGCGCCCTGGAGGTCCTGCGCGGCGGCTTCGACGTGAGCTTCGGGGACGCGATCCGCTTCTCGGACGCGACGCAGACGACCGAGCGGCGCGTGTCCGCCGAAGCGCACCTGCGCGCCTTCCGGCGGCTGACGATCAGCCTGAGCACCGCCGCGAGCTTCCTCGGCCGACAGGACGAGCAGCTCGACCAGCTGTGGATCTACCGGGTGCGGCTGCTCTTCGGCATCGTCAAACCGCTCCAGCTCCGGCTGATCGTGCAGGGGCGCCAGCAGGCGGTCTTCGGGGTCGACCGCAAGCTCGAGTCGCGCAGCGACGGCCTGGACATCTCCGCGCTGGTGACCTTCCTGCCCACCCCCGGCACCGCGGTGCACGTGGGCTTCGGGGAGCGCCTGAACTGGGGCCCGCTGGAGAACCCGCGCACGGACCGCCGGGACCTCTTCCTCAAGGCGAGCGTGCTGTTCCGGATCTGAGCCCCGCTCTCAGGCCCCCGCGATCGGCGGGTGGTGGATGAACTGCAGGCAGTTGCCTTCAGGATCCAACACGTAGAAGGAGCGCGCCCCGTCGCGGTGGCTGCGCGGAGCGGCCTCCGGTTCGAAGCCAGCGGCGCGGAGGTGCGCGGCCCACAGGTCCACGTGCGCGGCCTCGGCGAGCACGAAGCCCAGGTGGTCCAGCGCGCCGCGCGGCTCGCCGGCAGCGGGGCCGTCCACCGAGGCGTGCAGGGCCAGGTTGTCGCGCCCGCGCGTGAGGTAGAGGTTGTCGGGATCGGGCTGCCACTCGAGCCGGTAGCCCAGCAGATCCATGTAGAAGGCGCGCATGGCCTGCAGGTCGCGCACGTGCAGCGCGGCGTGCCATAGGCCCTTCATCGGGGGGGCTGTCATGCGGCGCAGCATGGGGCAAGGCGACCCGTGCGACAACCTGCTAGGTTCCGGCCCCTCCGAGGAACGACATGTCTGACGAATCGCTCACGCTGATCTTCCGCTCCGGAGTCGCCCGAATCGACGCGTCGGGCAACATCTTCGTCCACGTCACGCACACCCCAGAGGACCCGGCCCCCACGCAGGTGGGCAGCGAGTCGGTCAAGACCCCGGGCGACGTGCGCCGCATCCAGGTGGTCGGCACCGGCTCCGGGGCCGTGCAGGGGGAGTTCCCGCCCGTCAACGATCTGCCGCGCGGCCTGCTGGTGGACCTGCGGGGCTTCGACTCCGCCGAGTTCGTGGACGGCGCCCTCGCCGTGACCTTCAGCGGCGTCGTGGACGTGCCCTCCTGGTGCAAGGCCGGGGTGGAGAACGTCTTCGACCGACCCGCGGAGTCCCTGCGGCTCTGGTCGAAGTCCGCCCTGCCAGACGGCGTGACCTTGGGCACCGGCGCCGCCGCCGGCAAGGCCGCGGTGCGCACCCAGGGCAAGCGCGCGCCGACGCTCGCGAAGGTCGTGGACGCCGACGCGCCCAGCCCCAAGCCCGATCCCACGCCCGCCCCGAAGGCGACGGCTGAGCCCTCGGCCCCCTACCGGCCGGATCGTCTGCCGGCGGGCGCCTACGCCGAGAAGAAGGACAACGCCTCGTCCAGCCTCGGCTGCGGGACCCTGGTGGCGCTGGCCGCCGTCGCGATGACGACGCTGGCCCTGCTCGCCTGATCAGGGCGTTCGGAAGAACGTCACCGGCGAGGCCAGCTGCTCCAGGTAGCCGGTGGGGAAGCGCTCCACGCCCTCGAAGCCCGGATCACGGGGCGGCTCGGCGGCGGGCAGCATCCTCGTGCCGAAGACGATGTCCCACAGGATGATGTTCGCGCCGTAGTTGCTGTTGCTCTCGGCCACGACCCGGCTGTGGTGCCAGCGGTGCAGCTCGGCCATCGAGAAGAACCAGTTGAGTGGGCCCAGGCGGATGTCGAGGTTCCCGTGCTGGAAGAGCCCGTGGATGCCCGTGAACATCGCGAACAGGGCCACGACCTCCCCCGGGCAGCCCAGGATGATCAGAGGCCCCGCCTGGAGCGTGAAGTTGCAGAAGGTGTCGAGCGGGTGGAAGCGGCCGGCGTTCAGCCAGTAGAGGCGCTCGGCGCTGTGGTGCACCGCGTGCAGCCGCCACAGCAGCGAGGTCGTGTGCATCCAGCGGTGCATCCAGTACTGCCCGAACTCGCTGACCACGAGCGCCAGCAGCAGCTGGGGGACGAGGCTCCAGTGCGTCGGCCACAAGGCCAGGCCGGAGCGGTCCGCCAGCCAGATCCCCACCGCCGCGAGCGCACCGAACATCAGCGCGCGGATCACCTCGGGGATCGCGACGGTGCTGAACAGCATGTGCAGCAGGTCGGTGCGCACGTCGCCGCGGGCCCGGTTCCAGGAGGGCTCGTAGGGCATCAGACGCTCGAGCAGCGCGATCAAGCCGGCCGCGGCGAGGTTGGTGGCGATGACGGCCTCGGTCGCGAAGCCCCGCTCGACCCCCAGAATCCCCAGGCCCATCAGCCCGAAGAAGACGATGGGAAAGACCGCGCGTCGCCGCAGCTCGAGCATCATGGGTCGCAGTCCTCCCGGAGCAGGGCCGCAGTCTCCCACGGGCATGGACGAAAAGGGTGTTCACGCCGCTTGCAAAGAGGCGACCGAGGGACCAACTTGGCGACCCGCTGAGAGGATCGACGTGCGCTGGTTGCTGCTCTTGCTGCTCCTCCTCGCAGCTTGCGAGGCCCCCGAGACGACGTCCACCGAGGACGCCACGCCCGAAGAGCGCGTGGTGCCCGTGGCGGTCGAGACCGCTCGCTCCGGCGTGGTCGCAGACCCCGTGCTCGCGACCGGGACCATCGCCCCCAGCCGCGCGGTGGTCGTGAGCTCCGAGGGCAGCGGCCGGGTCCTCGACGTCTCCGTGTCGCTGGGCGAGACGGTCAAGGCCGGCCAGGTCATCGCCCGCCTCGACGGCCAGGTTCAGCAGGCGCAGCTGGAGCAGGCGCGGGCAGCGCTGCGCTCGGCCGAAGCCGTGCAGGCGCTCGCCCAGGCGGGCGTCGATCGCTCGGACCGGCTCATCGAGCAGGGTGCGACGACCCCCTCGGAGCACTTCGCCAGCACCCAGGACCTCGCCGCCTCCACCGCCCAGAGCGACGGCGCGCGGGCGGCCGTGACCCTCGCCGAGCGCGCGGCAGCCGACACGCGCATCCGCGCCCCCTACGGCGGCCAGGTGGCCCAGGTCCTGCTCGAAGAGGGCGCCCTCATCGGCCCCGGCACGCCGGCCTTCCGCCTCGTGGACCTCGACCCCATCACGGTGGAGGTGGGCGTGCCCGCCCGCGACATCGCGCTCGTGAAGCCGGGCCAGGCGGCCAGCGTGCGGGTCACGTCCCTGCTCAGCCAGACCTTCTCGGGCGAGGTGAGCCACGTGGGCCCCGAGGCCAGCGGCAGCTCCCGCACCTACCCGCTCGAGATCAGCCTGGCCAACGCCGAGGGCCTGCTCCGCTCGGGGATGGTCGCCCGGGTCGAAGTCGTCGTCGGCGAGCGCGAAGGCGCCGTGCTGGTGCCCGAGTCCGCCATCGTCGCCGGCCGCCCACCCGTCATGTACGTCGTGCTGGACGGCGTCGCCCACAAGCGCGAGGTGACGCTCGGGCGCATCGCCGAGGGCTCCGTCGAGGTGAAGGCCGGCGTCGCCGCGGGCGAGCAGGTCGCCACCCTGGGCCGTCAGCACCTCTCGGACGGCACGAAGGTCAGCATCTACACGCTGGGCGACGACCCCGACTCGACCGCTACGAGGTGAGCCCATGATGAAGGCGCTCGCCCGGTTCTCGATCCACAACTCCGTCCTCGTGCACATGCTCATCGCAGGGCTGCTGCTCGTCGGGACCTGGAGCCTGACCCAGCTCCCGCGCGAGTTGATGTCGGAAATTTCCTTCAACTGGGTCTTCGTCCGGGTGGACTGGCCCAACGCGGCCCCGCAGGAGATCGAGCAGCAGCTGGCGGTGCCCATCGAGGAGGCGCTGGACAAGGTCGACGGCATCAGCAGCGTCAGCACGCGCGCCAAGGAGGGCTACGTCTTCCACTCGGTGAAGTTCGAGCAGATCTCCGACGACGACTTCGACACCTACTTCCAGCAGCTCAAGGACGAGGTCGGCGCCGTGCGCCTGCCCGACGAGACCGAGGACCCCGTCTTCGTCGCCTTCAGCTCGCAGGACTTCGTGCCCATGGTGTCCGTGGTCATCCACGGCGGCCTCGAGAAGGCCGAGCTCTTCGACCTGGCCGACCGGGTCGAGGACGACGTCGCGGCCATCGACGGCATCGGCAAGATCGAGGTCGGCGGCACGCAGGAGCGCCAGGTCTGGGTCGAGGTGGATCCCGACGCCCTCGCCGCGCACGGCCTCTCCCTGCTCCAGCTCAGCAACGCGCTGCGCGGCGCGAACCAGAACGTGCCCGGCGGCGTGCTCTCGGTGGGGCCGTCCGAGTACCTGCTGCGCACCGTCTCCGCCTTCGACACCATCGACGACATCGGCAACGTCGTGGTCTCCACCGGGCAACAGGGCGGGCTGGTGCGCCTGCTCGACGTGGCCCGCGTCGAGGACACCTGGGAGAAGCCGACCGTGCTCTCCCGCTTCCAGGGCGAGCCCTCGGTCAGCCTGTCGATCAGCAAGAAGGCCGGCGGCAACTCGCTCGAGCTGATCCGCCAGATCCGCGAGGTCACCGACGGCTACAACGCCCAACTGGGCGACCGCGCGAAGGTGTCCATCAGCGGCGACACCTCGGTCCAGATCGGCAACATGCTGAGCGATCTGCAGGCCAACGCGCTGTTCGGGATGATCCTCGTCGTCCTGGTGCTCTGGCTCTTCCTGGGCCTGCGCAACGCCCTGCTGACGGCCCTGGGCATCCCCCTCGCGTTCCTCGCCACCTTCATCTTCATGCACTTCGCGGGGGCGACGCTCAACGGCAACAGCCTCTTCGGGCTGGTGCTCGTGCTCGGGATCATCGTCGACGACGCGATCGTGCTCGTGGAGAACACGGCCCGCCACAAGGGCATGGGCAAGAAGCGCTTCGACGCGGTGGTCGACGGCGTCGCCGAGGTCGCCCTGCCCGTGCTCGCGGCCATCGCGACCACCGTCGCGGCCTTCCTGCCGCTCATGCTCATGCCGGGCATCCTCGGCAAGTTCATGCGGGTCATCCCGGTGGTGGTCTCCATGGCCCTCATCGCCTCGCTGGTCGAGGCGCTCATCTCCCTGCCCTGCCACATCTACGAGTGGGGCGAGCAGGACGTCGAGAAGCTCGAGAAGCGCGCGTCCTGGTTCAACCGGATCGTCGGGCCCTACACCCGCATGCTGACCTGGCTGGTCACCGCGGGCGTGCCGAGGCCGCACAAGCTGGCCGGGCTGCAGCGCTTCATCGCGCGCGCCCTGGGCTGGGCCTTCGGCGGGCTGCCGACCGTGGTGGGCGCGATCGTGATCGGCGGCGGCATCGGCTTTGCGCTCGCTGGCGGGGATCAGGAGTTCGGCAAGGTGCTCGCCCTGAAGGGCGCGGCGGTCGGCCTGCTGGTCATGGCGGCGCTGGTCCTGATCGGCTCGGGGATTCTGCGCCGGGACCTGCTGGGCAACCACGGGCTCCAGATCGCCAACCTGGCCGGCCTGGGCGCGACCTTCCTGCTCTTCTTCCTGCTGGTGCCCGCCCTGCTCTACGCGATCTTCGGGCCCATCGGGGCCGCGGTCGGCGTCGTCGGACCGGTGGTGATCGGGGTGATCTTCCTCAGCCTGCTCACCTCGCGAGGCGGCCTGTCGGTGGTGCTGCGCGAGGGCTGGTTCCGCATGCGCCACCTGCGCTGGACCGTCTTCGCGGCGGTCTACCTCGGCATGATCCCCCTGGCCGCAGCCATCGGCAGCACGGTGGACCTCGACCTCTTCGGCGGGGACGAGATCCCGCAGGTCTTCGTGCGGGCCCGCCTGCCGGAGGGCTCCTCGCTCCAGGAGTGCCACCGCGTCATGCTCGAGTTGGAGCGGCTCGCCGGCGAGTCCGTGCCCGACGGCGAGATCCTGAGCATCACGACCAACGCCGGTCTGCTGATGACCGACGCCGAGTGGTTCATCAAGAGCAACGTCGGCCAGCTCATCGTGGACCTGGTGCAGCCGGGTGAGCGCGAGCGGCCCATCGAGGCGATCGTGGCCGACCTGCGGAGCGCCCTCGTGGCCGTGCCGGGGCCCGACTCCCTCGAGATCGTCGCGACCAACAGCGGACCGCCCGCCGGCGCGGACGTCGAGCTCAAGGTGCAGGGCGACGAGTACGTCCGGCTGCTGGAGCTGGTGGAGGTCGCCCGGATCGAGATGGCCAAGGTCGAGGGCGTCACGGACATCCGCGACGACTGGGTGCTCGGCAAGACCGAGCTGCGGGTGCGCGTGGACGGGCAGGAGGCGGCGCTGCTCGGCGTCTCCGAGGCCGACATCGGGCTCTCGCTGCGGGCCG
>JAJDAI010000992.1 GCA_029261955.1 Deltaproteobacteria bacterium
AGCTGGGCTTTGGCAGCGAGCCCGCCGCCCACCGGGACGCCGAGCTCTCCCCCCTGACCGCGCCCTGGGAGATCGACGAAGCCGCCGAGACCCGCCTCGGTGGCGACGACACCGCCGAGCAGCCGGATGCCTCGGCGGTGACCGCTCATTCGCCCGACGGCCCGTCGCTGGCCGTGGCGGGCGACTCCGCGGTCGAGGTGTCGGTCGACGATGCCTCGCTCGTCACAGAGCCGGCCGCGCCTCCCGAGCCTGCCGCCGCGCCGGAACCTGTCGCCGCAGCCGAGCATGCCGCTGCGCCATCCAGCGACGGCGTCCCAGCCATCGACCTCAGCCCCGAGGAGGTCGCGGCGCGCAAGGCGGCCTGGAAGAAGGCGCTCCAGCAGGCCTACGCGAAGGGCGGCGAGGCCGCGGTCCGCAGCCTGGCCAGCAAGACCTGGTACAACTTCGACAAGTGAGCCTCCGTGGACTCCGCGCCCGCGCTGGGTAGACTCCGCGCCCCCCGGAGAGTTCGCCCCTTGCCCCTCGGTCCCTCCCGCCCCTGGATCCTCCCCGCGCTGCTGCTCGCCTGCTGGCTGCTGCTGGCGCAGGCGTGGTTGGCTGGCGCCGCCTGGATGGCCGCGGGGGCCTTCGTCCTGCTGACGCTCGGGGTGCTGCTGACCTCGATCTGGCCGAGCCTCGGCGCCTTCGGGCCCATCATCCTGCGCGCGCCGGCAGGCAGCGGCCGCGTCGCGATCACCTTCGACGACGGGCCTGATCCCGAGTGGACGCCCCAGGTCCTCGACGCCCTCGAAGCGGCGGGCGCGCGGGCCACCTTCTTCCTGGTGGGCCAGCGGGTCGAGCAGCACCCCGAGCTCGCGCGGCGCCTCGTGCAGGCCGGGCACCAGGTCGCGCACCACAGCCACAGCCACCGCTGGGACCTGATGTTCTGGCGCCCGGCCCTGCTCGCCGACTTCGACGCGGGGCTCGCGGCCCTGCAGGCGGCGACGGAGCGCATCCCCCGCTTCTTCCGGCCGCCCATCGGCATCCTCGCGCCCGAGGTGGTCGACGCCGCCCAGTCGCGGGGCATGCAGCTGACGGGCTGGTCGGTGCGGCCCTACGACACGCGGCTGCGCGAGCCCGACGAGCTGGTTCGGCGGGTCGCATCGAAGGTTCGGGACGGCTCGATCGTCCTACTGCACGACGGCGCCATGCGTCCGGGCTTCACGCCCCCGGCCGTGGCGGCCCTGCCGTTCATCCTCGGCGATCTGGAGCGCCGCGGGCTGCAGGCCGTCACCCTGGCCGAGCTGGTCGGCCAGGACGCGTACCAGAAGGAGGCCCCCGTGCGACACACACCCCGTTGGTCCCGCGTCCCGCTCGCGGTGGGCGCGACGATGCTGTCCCTGCTGATCGCCACCGCCGCCCTGGCCGCTCCGCCGGACCTGGCGACGGCCGCGGCCGAGCTGGCGAAGAACGACCGGGTCAAGTCCACCTTCCAGCAGACGAAGACCTCGATCCTCTTCGCCGAGGACGTGGTGCGCACCGGCTCCCTGCTGCTGCGCCGCAGCGACGGGCGGCTCGTCTGGGCCTACGACGACGGCCCCGCGATGCTCATGGCCGAGGGCCGCTTCTACCCCGCGGGCGTGGACGCGAAGGCGGCGGGCGAGGACGGCGCGGCCGGCTACGCGCTGCCGGGCGGCGGGCGCATGATCGACGTCTTCGAGGCCCTCTTCTCGCTGGATGCGAAGGCCCTGGACCTCGCGTTCGACTCCACGACCCTGGAGCCCGGCCGCTTCGAGTTGAAGCCGAAGGACCCCGAGACCGCGGCGCTCTTCGCGCGCGTCGAGCTGCGGGTGGACGGCGAGCCCCTGGCGCTGCGCAGCGTGGTGATGGACGAGTCCACCGGCGACCGCACGACCATCGCGTTCACCGCGGTGGAGGTGGACGCCCCGCTGCCCGAAGGAGCGTTCCTGACGCCCGCCGAGCGCAGCAAGAAGGCGAAGTAGCCGGACGTGCGGGCCTGGATCGCAGCCTTCGGCGCGCGCGGCTTCGCGCGACCCTGGCGTCGCCTCGCGGCGGCCCTGCTGGTCGTGGGGCTCTGCGCGCCCGGCATCGCCCAGATCGAGGTGAGCTCCGACATCTCGAAGCTGATCGCGCAGCGCTCCGAGGCGTCCACCGGCCTGGTCTTCGCGCTCCAGGGCTTCACGTCCAGCGATTCGGTCTACGCCCTCGTGGAGGCGCCCGAGGCCGACCCCGCGCTGCTGGCCGAGGCCGGCGAGGTGCTGGCGGAGGCGTTCGAGGCCCACCCGCGCGTGATCTCCGCGCGCAGCCGCCCCGCCGAGGGGCTGCCGGCCACCGACCCCACCCTGTTCTTCGAGGTCGCCGACGAGGAGGCCCTGCTCGCGGCCGACCACCGGCTGTCCTCCGAGGGGATCGCCGCCCGCGCCGCGGCGCTCAAGCAGCTGCTCACGGGCCCCACCGGGGCCGAGGTCCGCAGCCTGCTGGTCGCCGATCCCTTCGGCCTGCTCCAGCTGCTGGGGGACCGCGTGTCCCGGGGCGTGCCGCGCATGGACGCGGCGGGTGGCGGCTTCATCGCACCCGACGGCCAGGCGCTGCTGCTGGTGCTG
>JAJDAI010000993.1 GCA_029261955.1 Deltaproteobacteria bacterium
CGGGGACGCGGACCGCCGGCGGGCCGACGCCGGCCGCGACGCGGCGCGCGCCGAGGAGAGGGCGCGCGCGCGGATGCGAGAGCAGGAGCGCGCCGAGGTGCCCCA
Source organism: Deltaproteobacteria bacterium (assembly GCA_029261955.1). Lineage (GTDB taxonomy): Bacteria > Myxococcota_A > UBA796 > UBA9615 > UBA9615 > CALCXL01. Next base: position 106 of record JAJDAI010000993.1, read on the forward strand.
GCGCGAGCGCGAGCGCAAGAAGGAGAAGGCGAAGAGCCGCTCGCTGGACGACGACGACGACGACGATGATCGGCGCCGGAAGCGCTCCCGCTCTGATGACGACGACGACGACGACGATGGCGACCGCCGCCGGAAGCGCTCCCGCTCGGACGACGACGACGACGACGACGACGACGACCGCCGCCGGAAGCGGTCCCGCTACGACGACGACGACGACGACGACGACGACGACCGCCGCCGGAAGCGCTCCCGCTCGGACGACGACGACCGCGGCAGCAAGTCCAGCAGCGACTCGGTCAAGTGGCGCAACGCACGCGTCGGCTACGTCGCCATCGACATCGACGGCGAGATCTCCGAGAAGGAAGCCATCAAGGCCATGGACGACGTGCTCGACAAGATCGACCGCGCCTGGCGCAAGGCGAAGTCCTTCCACGCCATGATCCGGGTCGAGATCATCGTGGACGACAACGGCCAGGTGGAAGACATCGAGGTCACCAAGTCCCGCGACGCCGGCGACTTCGAGCGCGCGGTGCTCAAGGCCATCGAGGACGTCGAGTTCCCCCAGCCGGACGACGGCACCTCGGCGACCATCGGCTGGAGCTTCGCCTTCAAGCGCTGAGCCCTTTTCGGAGCCCGCCATGCGTGTCCTGATCACCGGCGCCACCGGCCTGATCGGCCGCGCGATCTGCACGCAGCTGGCTGCCGCGGGCCACGAGCTGTCCGCGCTCTCCACGGATCCCGACTCCGCCCGCCGCCGCGTGCCGGAGCTCGGCGCGGCCTTCCCCTGGGCCGCAGGCACCCTCGACCCGCCGGTCGCGGCCTTCGACGTGGACGCCGTGCTCCACCTCGCGGGCGAGACGGTCGTCGGGCGCTGGACGAAGGCGAAGCGCGCCCGGATCTTCGACAGCCGCCAGCTCGGCACGCGCCAGGTCGTGGCCGGCATGCGTGAGGCGGGCTGCCGCCAGCTCGTCTCCGCCAGCGCGGTCGGCTTCTACGGGGACCGCGGCGACGAGCGCTGCGCCGAGGACGCCGAGCCAGGGCAGGGCTTCCTGCCCACCGTCTGCGCCGCCTGGGAGCAGGAAGCCCGCGCGGCCGAGGACTTCGCCCGCGTGCTCCGGCTCCGCATCGGCCTCTTGCTCGACCCCGAAGGTGGCGTGCTCGGCGAGACCCTGCCCCTGGCCCGCCTCGGGCTGAACGGCCCGCTCGGCGGAGGCCAGCAGTGGTGGCCCTGGATCCACCGTGACGACCTGCTCGGTTTGCTCCAGCTCGCCCTCGAAGGCGATGCCGCCGGCGCCTGGAATGTCACCGCGCCCGAGCCCGCGCGGCAGCGTGAGGTCGCGCAGGCGCTGGGCCGCGTGCTCGGGCGCCCGGCCTTCCTTCCCGCCCCCGCCTGGGGGCTTCGCCTCGTGCTCGGAGGCTTCGCCGACGAACCGCTCATCAGCCGCCGGGCCCTGCCCGAGGGCCCGCTCGCCGCGGGCTACCGCTACCGCTTCACCGAACTCGAAGCCGCCCTGCGGGACCTGATCACTGGGTGAGCTTGCGGACGGGCTGCCCGTCCACGACGAAGCGCAGCGCGCGCCGCGCCAGCTCCTGAGTCTGTCGTTCCACCATCGGCGACGAGACCATGCGGGCCGCCGCCAGCACGGGGACCAGCCGGTCCTCGCCCTCCGCCAACTCCAGCTCGGCGAGCGCCGCGACGATCGTCTTCAGGGCGTGGGCCGAGCGGATGGGTCGCACGTGCCGGTCGCCCAGCCCGACGTCGAGCAGCACCGTCGCGTAGTCGTCCTGCCAGGCCGCCACCAGGTTCAGCACGCGCTCGGGATCGCGCCGATCCAGGGCCTCGCGCAGATCCTCCACGGAGCCCGCCTGCGGCCGCAGCACCACCCGCCGCTCCGGCGGAGCGTCCATCTTGCGGCCGCTGTGCACGAAGGCGACCGCCTGGAGCAGGAGGCGCAGCGCGTCGGGCTCGTCGAAGATCTCGACCGCCTCCCGGACCGCGCTCGCGAAGGTCAGCCGGTGGCTCGCCCAGAGCCAGCCCTCGGCGACCTCGCCGTCGAACTCCAACTCCAGGTCGAAGCGCAGCAGGCGGTGGGCCGCTGCGGCGACGAGCGCCCGGGCGATGCGCGGCGCGTCGACCCCGGACTCCACCGCGGCCCAGAGCGCGTCGCAGGCCTCGGCTGCGCTGCCGTCGAGCACCGCGTCGCGCAGCCCCCGCCCATCGAAGGGGGCCTCCGCATTGGCTGCCGCGTGCCAGCCCGCGAGCCGGTCCTCGCGCTCCTCGAGGCTGCGCCAGTAGCGCCTCAGGTAGGGCAGGGTGTCCTCGCGCGTCGCCTGCGCCAGGTGCAGCGCCCAGCTTCCACGCAGGTCGGCCAGGGCCTCCGAGTCGCCCTCGAAGAGCCGCAGCTTCACCAGGTAGATCAGCGAGTGCCCGAAGCTCGTGAAGTGCTGGGCCGCCGCCGCGAAGAGCAGGGGCTCCACGGCGTCGCCGTCCCGGCGGGACAGGCCCCGGACCACCGCTTCGGCCAGCTCGACGTTCTCCTGCTCGACGATGCGGAGCAGGGCCGCGCGATCCCCACGCTCCACCGCCTCGGAGCGCGGTCGAGCAGGCAGGCGGCGGTCAGTCTCGCAGGCCAGGTGCAGCGCGGGCGCGAGCACGTGGATCGCGTCCAGGCCGGCGAAGCGGTCCAGCTGGCCCAGCAGGTCCGCGCAGACGGGCAGCACGTGGGTGGTGCCGTACTCGGCGTGGCGGGCGTCGTGGCGGGCGATCTCCAGGAGGATCCGATCGGCTGGATGCCCCGCCTGGAGCAGCCGGGCCGCGTCGCGCAGCGTCCGCTCCAGGGCGCCGTCGGTGATGCCTGCGCGCAGGCTCTCCAGCAGGCGCGGCACGGCCAGCTCCGGCGGCGGTTCGCTCAGGTCGACCTCGACCGCGTCCCCCGCCACGCGCACCGGCCAGGTGCGAATCCCTTCACCGCCCAGAATGCCGGCGCCGCTTCGCACGTCGAACTTCCAGTTGTGCCAGGCGCAGGTGAGAACGCAGCCCTTCAAGAAGCCCTGGCGCAGGGGGTAGCCCTCGTGAGGACACTGGTCGCTGACCGCGAAGAGCAGGCCGCCCTCGGTGACCCCGAGAAGCAGGCGCCTACCTTCTGCGGTCACCGCCAGGGTGCCGTCCGCAGGCAGATCGGCGCGGAGGGCCACCGGGACCCAGCGCTGCCCGGGTTCGGGGTTTGCAGGATCGGGCACGGTCGACTCCGGGAAGATTGGACGCAGGGGTGTATTCTTCCACTCTTGGCGCCGCGCGTGAGGGGACCGTGAGAGAGCAGAGAATTCAGCCTGACCTGCTCGACGAGGACGATTTCCCCGTCGAGTTCGGCCGCTACACGCTGCTCGGCCTGTTGGGCGAGGGCGGCATGGCGCGCGTGTTCTCTGCCGAACTGCAGGGGCCCTCGGGCTTCCGCAAGGCGGCGGCGGTCAAGATCATCCGCGGATCCGTGGCGGCGAAGTCCGAAGCGCTGCGCACCTCGCTCATCAACGAAGCGCGCCTCGGCGGCCTGCTGCACCACCCCAACGTCGTCGACACCTACGACTACGGTGAGGTGGACGGCCTGCCCTACATCGCGATGGAGATGATCCGGGGCGTCGGCCTCGAGAAGATCCTGTCGATCGTGCACCCGCTGCCGCTGCCGATCGCCCTCGAGGTCAGCATCCAGATCTGCGCGGGCCTGGACCACGCGCACACGCTCGAGGACGCGGCCATCGAGAGCGAGCTGGTCCACCGCGACCTCAAGCCCAGCAACGTCATCGTCAGCCGCGACGGCCTCGTGAAGGTCATGGACTTCGGCATCGCCAAGGCGACGTCCATCTCCGAGGGCAACACCGAGACCGGCATGACCAAGGGCACGCCGGCCTACATGAGCCCCGAGCAGGTGGGCGGCGAGGACCTCGACCCGCGCAGCGATCTCTTCGCGATGGGCTCGATCATCTACGAGCTGACGACGGGCAAGCGGCTCTTCGGCGGCGACTCGATCATGTCCGTGCTGATGGGCGTGATCCAGGTCGAGGAGCGCCTCTCCCGGCAGGACACCTGGGACGAGCTGGAGGGCCTGGTCCCCGGGCTCGCGACGGTGATCCAGACCTGCCTCAAGAAGGACCGCGAGGAGCGCTACGCCAGCGCCGCGGTGCTCGAGGAGGAGCTGAAGAGGCTCTCCCGCGCGCTGCCACCGCCGCCGTCCATGAAGCTCTGGGTGCGGGAGCTGATGAAGAAGGAGGGGATCGCGGGCGGCTCCTCCAGCTCGTCGAACATCTCCGCCCAGCGGGCCGCGAGGCCCCGCGACATCTCCCAGCCCTCGCAGCCGGCCGCCGCCGTGCCGCCGACCGTGCCCCAGACCCCCGCCGTGCTGCCCACCGCCGGGGCGGGGCTCGCCGTCGACTCGCCGGTGGGCGCCCCGATGCCGCCCCCGCGGGTCCCGCCGAGTGAACACGCCGTGCCGGCGACCCGCCTGCAGCAGGCGTCGCTGGCGCAGATGCAGGCGCCGCGCGCGGTGCGCAAGCCCGGCGGCAAGGCCCCGCTGCTGCTCCTGCTCGGCCTGTTCCTGGGTTTGGGCCTGGCTGCGGTCGCGGTCTTCTTCCTGGTGAGCGGGGGCGACGCGCCCGTCGAGCCGGTCGTGCGGCCCGAGCCCAGCGCCATGCCGGACCTCTTGCCCGAACCCGAGCCCGAGCCCACCGCGGTCGCAGCCGTGACGGAGCCGGAGCCGGAGCCGGCGGAGCCGGCGACCAGGCCCCCGCCGAAGCCCAGGCCCGAGCCCATCGTCATCCCCCGCCCGAAGCCCACCGGCGACGCCGAGGCGGACGCCGCTGCCCTGGCTGCGGCCGAAGCGGCCGAGGCGGAAGCCGCAGAGAAGCTGGCCGAGGAG
>JAJDAI010000994.1 GCA_029261955.1 Deltaproteobacteria bacterium
CGCCCCTTCGAGCAGGCCCAGTACGACCACTTCTGGAGCGGCGTGAACGAGGACCTGCCGCTCTACGCGACGGGCGATCGCGACGAGGAGGCGCTCCAGCTCGTCGCGCAGCACACCGCCGACTGGCTGGGCGGGCGCATCGACCCGGGCGGCCTGGACGAGTCGACGCAGTACGGCATCCCCGAGCAGACCGTCGAGCTGCTGGGCTTGTCCGGCATCCTGAAGGTCGAGATCGACGCGTCGGTGCGGGACGGGCTCGCGAGCATCGACGTCACGAGCACCAACCACCGCGCCGGCCACAGCTTCCCGGTGGGGCCCTTCGACCTCCAGGAGGTCTGGCAGGAGCTGCTGGTGACGGACGCAGCGGGCGCCGTCATCTTCCACGTCGGCGCCCTGGGGGCCGACCTGCGCGTGCCGGCCGAGGCCGTGCGCCTGGGGGCCCAGGAGCTGGGGCGGGACGGGCACCCCATCTCCATGCACCGGATCTGGGACGTGGTGAAGGTGCGCGGCAAGCGCAAGGTGCCGGCCGGCGAGTCCGTCGTCGACAGCTACGAGGTCCCCGTGCCCGAGGGCGCGGCCCGGCCGCTGACCGTCACCGCCACCTGGCACCACCGGCGCACGAACCCCGATTTCACCGCCTGGGTGCTGGGTCCCGACGCGCCGCCCATGCCCACACGGCCCATCGGTTCGGGCAACGCAGTGGCAGTGGAGCGCTGACGGTGTAGCCTTCCCCGGCGTGCCCAACCGCCCCCAGAAGCGCGGAGGCTGGCTCTCCGGCCTCTTCCGCAAGCGAGTCCCCGAACCCGATCTGCCACCGCCCCTGCGGGCGATCGTCGTCGCCGATCTCTTCGAGGAAGGGGCCGCGGTGCAGCGGCTGCTGCGGGGCCTGGGCCTGGAGGTCGAGATGATCCTCGGGGGCGAGGCCGCGCTGCCGAAGATCCAGGACAAGCCGCCCGACCTGCTCTACCTCGACTGCTGGGAGTCCCGCCTCGAAGGCGTGGGCCTGCTCAAGGTCGCCGCCTACTACGCGCCCGACCTGCCCCGCCGCGTCATCGCCCGCATCCCCGGCGGCGCGGCCAGCGAGCCCGGCACGGAGCTGGTCGAGCTCGGTGTGCGCACCATCGCGCCGGTGCGGCTGGGGGTGGATTCGCTGGCCGAGGCGGTCGTGCAGGCCACGGGCCGGGCCATCCCGAAGGACGTGCTGGACCTCGCCCGGGCCACCCTCGGCACCCGCCGCGCGGCGGAGCGGGTCGAGGAGTTCAACCCCGGCGATCTGCTGAGTGGGCGCTACCGCGTGGTCGGCACCCTGGGGCGCGGCTCCTTCGCGACGGTCTACGAAGTCGAGGACACGGAGCTCGCCGACGCCACCCTGGCGCTCAAGCTGCTCAGCCGGTCCCCGCCCACCGCCGACGCCGCCGCGCTGCTCCTGCGGGAGTTCGAGGTGGTGCGCCTGGTGGACCACCCCAACGTGGTCAAGGGCTACGAGACGGGCGAGCACGAGGGCCGCGTCTTCGTCACCTTCGACGCCATCCGCGGCACGAGCCTGCAGGAGTGGATCGAGGACCAGGGCATCCTGCCCGTGGGCCCGGAGTCGCTGTCGCTGCTGGCGGGCGGCGCCCGCGCCGTCGAGGCGCTGCACGAGGCCGACCTGGTGCACCGGGACATCAAGCCCGGCAACCTGCTGGTCGACGAGTCCACCGGCCTGCTGAAGCTCATCGACTTCGGCGCGACGCTGCTGCCCCAGGACCCGCGCGAGTCCACCGGCCAGGTGGTCGGCACGCCCAGCTACGTCAGCCCGGAGCAGCTGCGCGGGGACACCGCCGGGAACCCGCGCAGCGACCTGTTCTCGCTCGGCGTCGTGCTCTACGAGATCCTCACCGGGCGCCGCCCCTTCCGCGGAGCGAACGTCAACCAGCTGCTGACCCGGATCGCCAACGAGCCGCCGGCCGCGCCGAGCAAGCTCAACCCGGAGATCCCCGAGGAGCTGTCGGACACCATCCTGCGCATGCTGCACAAGAACCCCGAGCAGCGGCCCCTGGACGCGGCGGGGGTGCTCGAGCGGCTGGCCGGGCGCAACGCCCTCGACATCGTCCCCGCGAACGCGCCCGAGCGGGTGGTTCAGTCGCTGTTCGACATCGGCGACGACTTCGACTGAGGCCGCCGGAGCGTGCGCCGGATCCGCGCGACGACGAGACGGCCCCAGCCCTTCGCCGAGTGCCAGGCGAAGAGGACCAGCACGGCCCAGGTCGTCCACCAGTGCACCGGCCGCACCCAGGCGGGCGGTCCGCCGCGCAGGCCCAACACCAGGATCACGCCGGTGACGAAGGCCACGGCGGTGACGGCGACCAGAGCCAGGCCCAGCAGGCGCTGCGGCCGGCTCAGCGGGCCCCAGGTGCGCGCGAGGTGGTGCACGAGGTAGGCGATCGTGCCGAGCAGGGACAGCCAACCCAGGTGCACGTGCACCATCTCCGTCAGGCCCCAGGCGATGGACGCGAAGCGCTCGGTCTCGCGCAGCCAGAGGCCGCTGGCCGCCAGCAGCACCATCACGACCAGGAAGCCCCAGCCGGGGAACAAGCGCTTGAGCAGGCGGGTGGGCAGCTTCACGCCGGCAACCTTAGACGCTCACCGGCACGGCAGCAGGCGCACGGCGTGCAGGTCCACGGCTCCGCGCACGTTGGCGGGGAGCACGGCCAGCCGAAGCAGGCGCGAACTGGCCAGCCAGGTGGCGCTGTTGTGGAGCTCCAGGCGGGCCGTCTGGCGTCCTGGGAAGGGGGAGAGCGGCAGCAGCAGCAGGCGCTCCGCGGTCTCGCCGAGGGCGACCAGGGCGAAGCGGCCCGAGGGGAGCAGGGCGTCGGCGCTGTCCCCGCTCGCCGCGACCCGGTCTCCCAGACTCAACTCCAGCTCCAGCCCGCAGAGCGAGCGCGGATCCAGGTCGAGCGGGGGCGAGAGGACGTGGGGCGCGTCCAGGCGGGCGCGCACCGCCCGGCTGACCGCCGTGGGCGGGATGAAGGCGTCGTTCCAGAGCGCGAGCCCGGTGCCCGACTCCGCGGGCGCGGGGGCGCGGCGCTCGCCCGAAGTGGGCTCCGAGTAGAGCTGCCGGGGCACGTTCACCCAGGTCCAGCCCTGGGCGTCGCCATCCCGGAAGTCCCAGGTCACGGCGACCCCCGGGCGGCGCAGATCCCCCGCCGGCAGCTCGACCCGGGCGAAGCCCTCGGCCGTCTGGAGCAGCATCCGATCGAGGTCGCCGAGGGAGAGCGCGAAGGAGGGGTCGAGCACCTCCAGCGCGCCGTAGCCGTAGCCGCGCTCGGGGCGCGGATCGCCCAGCAGGGCGCGGCTCCCGTCCACGAAGAGCAGCGGGCGCGGCAGGCCGGGGACCAGCTCCTGGAGCAGCGGGGACGCGGCCAGCGCGGCGACCCCCCGATCGGGGCGGTTGACCGCCACCAGCAGGCGCCCGCCCTCGGGCACGGGGGTCGCGCGAACGGCGGCGAGGAAGGCGTCGGTGGTGTCCCCTCCCCGACCGAGCATGGGGCTGACGGCGCCGGCGTACCCGATCGCGCAAGCAGCCGCGAGGGCCAGGGCGGGGCGCCTCGCTCGGGGGCCGGTCAGCAGCCCGCCCGCCAGCAAGGCGAAGCCGATGAGCGGCAGCTGGAGGTAGCGACCCTCGTCCTGCACCCGGAACGAGTCGAGCACGAGGAACGGCGTGACCAGCGGCAGGTTGATGAGCAGCCAGGCCCCGCCGAGCCGGAGCAGGCGCGGGTGGGCGGTGGCGTGGCGAAGCCCCCAGAGCAGGGCCAGCAGACGCGGCAGGTCCCAGCCGATCAGCCCCCATGCGCCGTGGCGGCTGACCGCGGGCAGGAACGCGGCGCCGAGCACCCGGCGCGCGACGAGGTCCAGGCGGCCCAGGCTGCGCTCCTGCTCCACCGTGATCGGCGAGCCGGAGCTCGACGCCGCAAACACGAGCACGCCCAGCAGCAGCACGAGCCCGAAAGGAGCCAGGTCCCGCCAGCGTCCCCTGCCCCGCTGCCCGAACTCGAGCAGGACCAGCAGGGCCGGCACGGTGATGACCGTGACCTTCGCCAGCAGGGCCAGGCCGAAGATCCCCGCCGCGACCCAGCGCCAGCGGGCGTCCTGCCGCCTCGACACGAAGAGCCACACGGACAACACGGCGCCCAGGTTCGCCAGCAGGTCGGCGCGGCCGGCGAGGTAGTCGACGGGCTGCGAGCTCGCCGGGCTCAGCATCGCCAGGGCCGCGACGGCCAGGGCGGCGGACTCCGAGCGCCCGAGGCTGCGCACGAGCTCGAAGACCGCCAGGGCGAGCGCCGCCGTCAGCAGGCCGTTCGTCGCGTAGTAGCCGAGCGGCGAGGTGCCGAAGAGCAGCGCGTTCACCGCCCAGACCACCCAGGCGACCGGGCGCATCGCCGCGTAGCCCTCGTTGCCGAAGAGCATCGCCCCCCAGGCGCCGACATCCCCGCGGGCCATGCCCAGGGCGGCGTGCAGGTGCACGAAGTCGTCGGGGTCCGAGAACGCGCCGCCGAGGGCCGGCAGGTTCAGCAGCACGACAGCGGCCAGCAGGCTCAGCCGGGCGACGACGACGGGCTCGCGGGGCAGCCTCAAGGGGGTTCAGCCGCCCGAGTCTGGGCGGGAGGGGGCGGGCTCTTCGTCCGGCGCGTCCTCCTGGCCGTCGCCGTCGGGGATCGGGATCACCGTCGCGAGGGTGACCTGGACGGCCTCCCCGATGGCGGGCCGGCGGAAGGCGAAGACCGGCTCGGTGGTCAGGTCGCCCACGTCCGGCTGGCCCGAGGCGTCCAGATCGAGCACGACGAGCAGGTCCATGTTGTCGGGGATCTTCGCTTCGAGCGTGACCGGCCACTTGAGCCGGGTCGCCTCGCTGGCCCAGAGGAAGGACGGCGTGGAGTCGGGCGGGTAGCCGAACTCGTCCTCGGGCGAGGGCGGCAGGCCGACCACCATGAAGCGGCCGGTGCGGATGAAGGGCAGGCGCACCTCGTTGCTGATGATGAGGGTGCGCGGCTCGCCGCCCTCGTCCGTGGCGGGGGCCTCCTCGTCGTCCTCGTTGTCGTCGTCGTCGTCGCCGTCCACGTCGGGCATGGCCGCTTCGAGGGTGCTGGCGATGGTGAAGACCAGTGGCGCGCCGCCCTCGGAGACGCCGACCGGGGCGCTGACCAGGTCCTGGGGGCCGGGCAGGTCGTCGCCGTCGAAGTCCAGCACCGCGAAGTAGTGCAGCCCCGGCGGCAGGGGCGCCATGAGCTGGAAGGACTCGGCGTAGCTGACCACGGGGCTGACCCAGTGGAAGGAGGGGCGCATGTTGGGCTTGACCCAGGTGTCGTCGAGGCCGCTCTCGGGGATGCCGAGGAAGACCACCGCGCCCTGCGTGGCGGGGGCGGCCACGGTCAGCTGGATCGTGACGGGGATCTCCTCGCCGGGCGGCCGGAGCGAGGAGTTGCGGCCGCCGCCTTCGGGGGCCGTGGGCACGAGGGCGTCGCTGGGTCGCCGGTTGGGCTGCGGGCCGCCCTCGGGGCCGGGGCCGCCCGGACCGCCGGGGCCCCCCTTGCCTCCCCCGTCGGGGCCCATGGGCATGGAGCGGCGTTCACCGTCCGGACCGG
>JAJDAI010000995.1 GCA_029261955.1 Deltaproteobacteria bacterium
GACGTCGACCTGCGGGTCGTGGGCTACCACCACTGGCTGAGCCGCTCCTGGACGAAGCTCAACCGCTTCCGCGACGGGCCCGACCTGGGTCTGCTGCTCGCGAACCCGGACGCCGGCCAGGGCGCGGTCTACTCGGCCATCCTGCGCGGCGAGGAGGACAGCAGCTCGCCCGACCAGGCCCTGATGATCGGCACGAACGCCCGGCAGTACCACGCCTGGGGGGTGCAGGCGCTGGGGCACTGGCGGGCGAACTTCAAGAAGCTGAGCCACGAGCTGGAGGTCGGCCTGCGGGTGCACGGCGACTCCATCGAGCGCGACCACACTGAGGATGGCTTCGCGATGCTCGAGGGCCGGACGGTGCCCGACGGCACCGAGACGGTGCAGGGCACGCAGAACACCGACTCGGCGCTCGCCTTCGCGGCCCACGTGCACGAGGACTTCGGCATCGGGCCCGTGCGCATCCTGCCCGGCGTGCGGGTCGAGGTGATCCGCACGAGCCGGGACGACCGGAACACGGGCGAACAGAGCGAGGCCACCCGCGCGGTGGTGCTGCCCGGCGTGGGCCTGCACGTGGCTCCGACCCCCTGGCTGAGCATCCTCGGCGGCGCGCACCGCGGCTTCAGCCCCGTGTCCCCGGGGCAGCCCAAGGAGACGGAGCCCGAGGTCAGCTGGAACTACGAGGCGGGAGCGCGGCTCGGCTGGCGGGACACGCGCGCTGAGGTCCTGGGCTTCTTCAACGACTACAGCAACCTGACGGGGCAGTGCACCTTCTCCGCGGGCTGCCCCGAGCAGGACCTGGACCGGCAGTTCAACGCCGGCCGGGTGCACGTCTACGGGGTGGAGGCGGCGGTGAGCCAGCTCATCCGCTTGCCGCACCAGATGCAGTTGAAGCCTGCGATCTCCTACACCTGGACCGACTCGCGCTTCAGGACCTCCTTCGAGTCCGGCCATCCCCAGTTGGGCGACGTGCAGGTCGGGGACCGGCTGCCCTACGTGCCCGAGCACCGGGGCACCGCCTCGCTGACCTTCCTGTTCCCGCGGGGCTCCTTCGAGGCCGCGGTGTCGGGGCAGACGGCGATGCGGGACTCCGCGAGTCAGGGGGACATCGCGGAGGAGGAGGGCGTGCCCGGGCACGTCGTGCTCGACCTCGGGGCCGAGGTGAACGTGTGGGGGCCGCTGTCGATCTACACGACGCTGAACAACGTCACGAACAACCAGTACATGGTCGGGCGGCGGCCCTTTGGCGCGCGGCCGGGGCGGCCCTTCCACTTCATGGTGGGGGTGAAGGTTCGGGGGTTTCCGGCGGTGAAGAAGTAGGTTCGGACCTCTCGCAACGATCGCAACGGGCAACGGGCGCCACGCTGCCTACTGGCCGCCGAACTCCTCTTCCAGATGCCGGAAGAGCTTCTTGACCGAGCTCTTGGAGGAGGAGCGGATGACGCTCTTGGGGAGGCGCAGGTTGGGGACTACTTCGAGCTCGTACTGCAGCCTGGTTGAGCTTCCCTGGGTCTCCACGCGCCACGCCGCCCGGTACTGCTTCATGTCGCCTTCGCCGACCAGGGTGGCCGTAGAGCCATCCGCGGTCTTGCAGAAGTCGACGTCGTACTCCACGTCGCCGATGAAGCTCGGGATCGCGTAGTGGAAGCGATCGCAGGTGCCCGCCTTCACCAGCGTGACGACCGTTCCGCCGCCGTCGATGCGGGCGATCTCAGACGGGCTCTGCGCGACCGCGAGCACGGTGGCCGCTGACGCGGAGGTCGTCAGTTCGGCGTGCAGAACCTCGCCCTCGAACCGGACATCGGAGTCGCCCGCCAGCGCGATCGCAGAGAAGAGAAGAAGCCACCGCAAACCAGAATCCCGTGGCGCCCGTTGCCCGTTGCGATCGTTGCGAGAGGTGCCCTATTCGGCCGAGTCGTCATCCCCGAGCAAAGCATCCAGGTCCAGGTTCCCCAAGGGCAACTCGCCGGGCTTCGGCGCAGGCGTGGCCTCGTCGGGCTCATCCCCCAGCATCGCCTCCAGATCCAGGTCCCCGAGCGGCAGCGGAGCCGGCTTCTCCGGCTCGTCCAGCGCGTCCATGTTCACCCCTTCGCTCCCCGCGTCGTCCCCGTGCGGCCACATGGTCAGCGAGGGCACGTAGGTGATCACCAGCACGCCGACCAGCAGGATCCCCAGGAAGGGCAGGCCCATGCGGTACACCGCCGTCAGCGGTTTGTTGAAGCGGTAGCTCGCCAGGAAGAGGTTCATGCCGACGGGCGGGGTCAGGTAGCCCAGCTCGAGGTTGGCGAGGAAGAGGATGCCGAGGTGGATGGGGTTGACCCCGAAGACCACCGCGATGGGCACGATGAGGGGCACCACGACGACGATCGCCGAGAAGATGTCCATCAGGCAGCCGACGATCAGCAGGAAGACGTTGAGCAGCAGCAGGAAGGCGAGCTTGCCGCCCACGTGGTCCGTGGCCCAGAGCGCGACGCGCTGCGGGACCTCGGCGTCCACCAGGAAGTTCGTGAAGCCCAGGGCCACGCCCAGGATGATCAGCACCCCGCCCATCAGCGTGCCGCACTCGACCAGGACCCGCGGCACGTCGCGCTTGATGTGCAGGTCGCGGTGGATGACGACTTCGGTCAGGAAGGTGTAGGCGGCGGTGAAGGCGGCGGCCTCGAAGATGGTCAGGAAGCCGCCGAAGATGCCGACCAGCACCAGGACCGGCAGCGCCGCCTCCCACTTCGCGCCCCACAGCGCGTGCATCGCCGGCTGCAGCTCGAAGGTGGTGCGCTTCACGCCGTGGCGCAGGGCGTGGAAGAGGCCCATGCCGACCAGCAGCAGCACCAGCAGGGCGCCCGGCACCGCGCCGCTCATGAAGAGCTTGTCGATGGGCACGTGGCTGACGACGCCGTAGAGGATGACGGGCAGCGAGGGCGGGAAGAGCAGGCCGATGGAGCCGCTGGCGATCAGCAGGCCGATCGCGAACTTCTCCTTGTAGCCAGCCCCCACCAGCACCGGCAGCAGCAGGCCGCCCAGGGCCAGGATCGTGACGCCCGACGCGCCCGTGAAGGTCGTGAAGAACGCGCAGACCAGCACCGCG
>JAJDAI010000996.1 GCA_029261955.1 Deltaproteobacteria bacterium
TCTTCATGTCGAACTCGGCGCCCGGCCACACGTTGAAGTACTGCACGTCGCCCTGGCTGGGATCCTTGAAGGCCACCATGATCTTGGGGTCGCCCAGGTCCGTCAGGTCGCCGGTGTCCTTGAAGTTGGTGATGCGACCCACCATGTCCTTCTGCCAGTCCGCCTCGCCTTCCTTGCCGGTCACCACGGTCGCGAAGGCGGCGTAGTTGTCGTTCTCGAAGCTGACGTAGCGCTGGTTCAGGATCTTCTCGGTCTCGTCGATCCGGCGGGCCTGCTCGGCGCGGTCGCCCTTGTTCTTGATGGTCTTGAGCAGCCGCTCCTTCGCTTCGGGCGGCACCATCTGGCGCTCTTTGCTCTGGTAGAGGTTCGCGTAGTAGTCGATGAGCTGCGTGAAGTTCTTGTCGGTCCGGTTCAGCGTGTAGAAGAGCTGGTTTCCGTTGAAGAAGACCTCCTGAACGGTGTCCTCCTCCACCACGAGGCGCATGTACTCGGGCATGCCGGGGTGGGACATCGCCCCGCCCACGTCGTCGATGAACACCTTCGCGAGGGCGTCGGGCCCCCGCGGCGTCATGAAGTGGCCGAACATGAAGACCGAGACGGCCAACACGCTGATCGCCCAGATTCGAAGGCTGCGTCGGTAAAGGAGTCGGAAGAACTTCATGGCCGCATCCTCAGTTCAGGACCGCGAGGGACCAGGCAAACAACATGCCCTTGACCCCCATGATCATGAGGTCGCCTTCCATCTGCTTCTTGTGCCAGGACCCGCCCGACACGAAGTGCTGGCTGCGAACCATGGAGCCGCCCGGCAGCGTCGAATCGAGGATGCCGCCGGGGTTGTAGTTGGCGGTGACCTCCCACCCGCTGGTGTTCGAGACCACGCCGAACATGCTGCCCATCATCGAGAAGATGGTCATGCCATCGCCCTCGGGGCCGCCGCTGTTCATGTCGTCGGCCGAGTAGAGCGAGTCGGCGTCGAGGTCGTTGAACTCGGCGCCGTATTCCGCCTGCATCGGGTAGTAGGCCTCGGCCCGATCGAGGATCGTGTCGAGCTCCCGGTCGGTCTCCGCCTGCTGGATCTCGGACCAGGCGATGTAGCGCGAGGCCGCGTGGCAGTAGAGCTTGAGGTTGTAGGCCCGGCCGAACCAGAGGATCCCGCTGATCATGAGGAGCAGGACGAAGACCCAGATGACGAACTCGGTCATCGCCTGACCGCGCTCTTCAGAGTCGATTCGAGGTATGCGGATCATGGCCCCTCCCTCAGTGCGACATGATGCCGCCGAGGAGATCCTCGGACATGGCAAGGATGGTGGCCGACATGCGGCCGATGGCTTCCGCGTCGGCACCCGAGGCGGCGGCGGCGGCGGCCATGAACACGGCAGCCTGCGCGGCGTCCGCGGTCGGCATCGACACCGGGTACATGTGCGTTCGCCAGTGCGGGCTGAACATGCCGCCGTCGAAGTGCGGGTTGTAGAGCTGCGCCTGGGCGATCGTGACCATGCCTGCTGAGTCCCCGTAGTCGTTCTGGAAGAAGTCGGGGATGTAGAAGGCCTGGATGTCTTCGGGCGTCTTGTAGGCGAAGCCGAAGAAGTTCCGCTTCGTGTCCCACTCCTCGCTCAGCATGTAGGGCTGGACGTTGGGGTTGCCGGCGTCCAGGAAGGCGAAGGCAGCGCCCAGGTAGTAGGCCGGGTTCGGGATGTTGATCTCGTTGTCGTCGCAGAAGGCGCACCACCAGGCGGCGGGGATGCTGAAGCTGCGGCTCGAGTCGCCCATGTTCCCGCCACACATCACGGCGTATCTGGCCTGCACCGCGAAGGCGAACATGATGTTCGTGAAGTGGTACGGCGCTGTGTTCGCCCAGAAGAGGTGGTACGGGATCTGGAGTTCGCCCCACAGCGGCCCGCCCAGGCCGAAGAAGTCCGTGAGGATGCCCGAGGCGATGTTCCGGATCTCGTCGTCGTAGTTGAAGCCCGAGATCCCTCCGATCGCCGCGCTGATGGTGCCGAAGACGCTGTAGTGGACCTCGTTGTAGCCGCCAGGCGCGCCGGACAAGGTGGTCTCGCACAGGTCCGTGAGCTCACCCTGCTGCTCCGGGATGGCGAGCGGGAACATGACGCCGGCGCCCGCGCCGTTGCGCAGCGCGATGGTCAGGGCCTCGCCGCCGGCCACGATGGGCATCATCGAGTGCACGGTCTCCTCGACGTCGGAGATGCTCTCCATCACGTCCCAGAGGAAGTCCTCGTGGTCCTCGGTCTCCCAGAGGATCGGGAACAGGTCGAAGGTGTCGATGACGACGTCGATGGCGGGGTTGCAGGTGCCCGTGGTCAGGCAGACGGCCAGCCAGAAGGCCTCGATGGCCGGGGCCAGCAGCAGCGCCGTCAGGGCGGTCCAGAAGACCGCCTTCATCATGATCTCCTCGGCCAGGAGCATGGCCAGGAAGATGTTCATCATCGAGTTGATGTTCATGCCGCGGGCGATCCACGAGGACCCGGACATGGCGGAGGCGTCCGCGGCGGACTGCACCTGCATCTTGTCGTGCAGCAGCGCGCCGGAGTTGATCACCATGAAGGTGAAGCACGCCAGCAGGAACATGATGAGGACGAGGTAGACGATGGACTGTCCGCTCTCGTCGCCGTGGAATCCACGGAGCCGCGAGCGCAGGCGCGCCATCCAGTCAGCCTCTTCGAGGTCGGTCTCGTTCATGACGGCCTCCATCAGTCCCAGAATCCAGTGATCGGCGGGTTGCCGGTCTCGCCCTCGAGGGGCAGGACGACGCGCGAGCTGATCATCGAGTAGCGACCCGGCAGGTCGATGCTGAAGACGGGGCCGAGGTCGATGAGCGACCAGGTGTCCCCGATCAGGCGGTTCACCAGCGGGATGGGCAGGTAGTAGCGGTGGGTCACGCGCACGCCGACGTCGGGGCCGGCGGGGTAGGCCCAGGTCGCGTCGTCCGAGGCCTCTTCGAGGCCGTCCTCGGTGCCCTGGTAGAAGGTCACCTGGGTCGCGAAGGTGCTGAAGGCGTAGCGCTCGAGGCCGTTGCTGATGTGGTTGCCGGGCAGGCCCAGGGCCGAGCCCAGGATGTCGAAGGCCGGCATGGCCGCGTTCAGCAGGTCACCCAGGAAGGGCATGCCGTCGAGCACCACCGAGGCGCGGGGGCTGATGGGCACGCAGGCGAGCGCGGCGGCCTGGTGGACCTTGTCGTACTTGGGGCCGCCCTCCCCTTTCATCGTGTGGTGGCCACCGCCGTGGGCCACGCCCGGGCTCCCCACCATCCCCGCCCGCGTGGCGGCGAAGGCCGCGTAGGTGACGACGTTCTTGGCCTGGTAGAGCAGCGCGAGCTGCATGAGGATGAGCGTGGTGATGAGCAGGATGGGGAAGCTGACGGCGACCTCGGTCATCGCCTGGCCGGACTCGCCGAGCGCGAGGCGCTGACGGCTGAACACGGCCTTGACCGCGAAGGCCGCGATCCGAGCGAGGCCGAACACCAAGCGGGCGACCGCGAGCAGGCAGAGCGAGCCCAGGGCCGCGTAGAGCACGACGTTCCAGTTGTAGAGCGGGCCCGCGAGCGGCGTGGCCTGCTCCAGGAGCGAGGCGAGGCCGCCGCTCAGCAGGCCTGCGGACTCCCGGCCCCAGGTCGTGGCGCCGGCGCCCCAGCCCAGCCAGGCCGCGAGGGCCGCGAACGCGGCTGTCCATCGAAGCGCGTGTCGTGAAGGCTTCATGTCGTGCTCCGTGAGGTCAGAAACCCAGGTCGAAGAGCGGGGCGGATCGGAACAGGCCCTCTTCGGCCATGGCCCAGAGCCATCCACCCGCGAGCGCGACGCCCAGCGGGAACGGGATCTGGTTCTCTTCCTTCGGCATCTCGGTCTGCAGCATCGGGATCAAGGCCGTGAAGAAGAATCGAAAGATGTTCTTCATGGACGAGAAGAAGCGGCCCTTCCAGATCATCAGCCCCATGGCGATGACCCCACCGAGCAGCCCCGTATACAGCAGGCCGTAGGCCGCGGTGTTCAAGCCGGTCAGCGCACCCAGCGCGCCCGCCGCCTTGACGTCCCCGCCGCCGATCCCCCCGAACATGTAGCCCAGGAAGAGGATGCCGAAGCCCAGCGCGAAGCCCGCCAAGCCCTGCCCGATCCCCGCCAGCACCGAGTCCGCCGCGATCGCGTGGAGCGCGATCCCGACCAGGACGGCGGGGTACGTGAGCGTGTTCGGGATGCGTGCCTCGCGCAGATCGCTGTTGACCATGCTGGCCATCACGCCCACGCAGGTGGCAACGCTCACCCATCCCACGACTCCTGCAGTTTCCGGATGAAGCATCCGGGCGGTTACTCCCTAGCGGGTGCCCCCGAGGGGGCGGCCAGCTACATGTTCTGGTCGACGGTGTCGATCTCGCCGTCGGCGGTCTCGAACAGGCCCTTGATCTTGCCGCCGAACTGGACCGCGATGGCGATGCACACCACGGCGATGGCGACGAGGATGATGACGTACTCGGTCATGCCCTGGCCGCGCTCATCGTTGTGAAGGCGGTTCATGGCGTCGCGGGCGGAGTCGACTACGAGGGCGAGGTTCTGGGTCATCGTTCTCTCCTGTTGATCAAGGAATGGGGAGGCTGATCCACGAGGAGAGGAAGCCGTAGTAGCGCTGGAACGCTTCTTCGAGCGCGCCCATCACGGGGATGAGCCCGATGAAGAGGGCGACCACCAGGATGATGTACTCGGTCATGGCTTGACCGCTCTGGTGGCTTGTCGCTCGGGCAGGCATGCGCTGCATCACGTAGCTCCGTCTCGGCACGAGGGTACTCGCAGCGATCTTCATCGACCGCGACAGCCGAACGGTAGCCCTCCCCCGCGGAGACGGTCAACCGTTTGTTGATATTTCCTTTGCATATTCTTGACATATGGCTCGGTGGGCCTGCAAGAAGCGAAGGATTTCACGAGGTTAGCCCCGCAACAGGGCGTGCGGTCAGGGCCCTGGGGGATCCCAGGCGAGCTGATCGCCGGGCCTCGTTCCGGTGGATTCGATGGTACCGACCGGGAGCTCCAGGGTGTGGCGTGCGGTGAAGTAGATGCGCGTGAGCCGCCAGGGCTTCAGGTTGGCGATCGCCCGGATGACCACGCGGTCCTTGTTCACGAAGATCACGTCGAGCGGGAAGGCCATGCCCACCATGTGCACGGAGTTGCAGGGGGAGATGCCCAGGGCCTCCCCGGGCGCCAGGCCCTCGGAGTCCAGCAGGCCTCGCGTGCGTTGCTGCACGGTCAGGGCCCAGGTCTCGTCTTCGGCGAGGACCGTGTCGCGGGTGACGTTGCGGATCACCGCAGGGAGACCTCGACCACCCAGACGCGCCGCCACTTCTGGACGTCGTCCCCGCGCCCGCCCTGGGCGACGAAGGCGACGCGGAGGCTGCCGTCGGCCAGGACCGGGGACACCGAGGGCTCGGCGTTGTTGACCGTGTCGGTGCTGAGGTTGCGCAGGGTGCCGTCCAGGCGGGCGAGCACGAGCGGGTCCCCCGAATTGGGGTCGTCCAAGACGGTGACGATCGCCTCGCCGTCGGGCGTCCAGGCGGGGCCGCGCCGCTCGTTGGGCACCACGCCCCGGGCGACGAGCTTCGGCTCCCCTCCCCTGTGCGGCACCACGTAGAGATCGAAGCCCGTCTCGCGATCGTGGTTGCTGAAGAAGGCGATCTTCGTGCCGTCCGGCGACCAGGAGGGCTTGAGCTGGTTGCTGCGCCAGGCCGTCACGGCGCGGTTGCTCTCCTCGGGCTTGCTCACCTCGTCGATGACGTGGATGTTCGCGCCCTGTTCGGTCATGGCGGTGTAGGCCAGCGCGGAGCCCTTCGGGGAGAAGGTGGCGTAGAAGTCGAGGCCCGGCGAGACCGTCAGGCGCTTCGGCGGGTTCTCTAGCGCGTAGATGTCGTGCAGGTAGAGGTCGCCGTCCCCGGTCTTCGCGGAGCAGTAGGCCAGGCTGCGGCCGTCGGCGGAGAAGGTCGCGCCGCCCTCCTTGTCCTCGGTGCCCAGGGGCACGGTCACGCCGCGCAACCAGATGTCGAAGTCGTCGTCGGAGCCGCTGGACGAGAAGGCCCAGAGCTGGCCGCCGGGCGCCCAGGTCATCTCGTGGTTGACCTGCTTGCGGGACAGGAAGCGTCCGCCCAGGCCGCCAGCGGAGGCGGGCGGCGCGACCTTCTCCTCGGGGCCGCCGCGGGTCG
>JAJDAI010000997.1 GCA_029261955.1 Deltaproteobacteria bacterium
GCCCGGGCTGCCACGATGGGAGCGCGCCGTGACCGGCCTCCTCCGCTTCGTGGTGCTGCTCGCAGCGCTGTCCTTGGCCCCCGCGGCCCTCGCCGCGCCGGAGGTGGCCTTCGACGCGGGCGGCTCATCGCGCCTCGAGCTGCTGCCCGACTGGAGCGGCGACCTGCGCGTCCGCGCGGCGCACTCCCTGCGCTTGGGCCTGGACGTCGGGCCCCGCTGGCGCGTCGACCTGCATGCTGCCGCGCGCTTCGGCGGCAGCTGGAATGTCGACGGGGTCATCGACCTCTACCGGGCCAGCGTGCGCTACGACGCCCGTGACTTCGGTGTGGTCATCGGCCGCGTCGTCGAGCCCGGCAGCATCGGGCGCCTGCTTCTGGACGGCGCCGTGATCCGCATCGGCGACCCGCGGGACCTGCTCGGCGCCCGCGCCTGGATCGGCCACTCGTGGCACCCCGAAGCGGCCTGGACCGCGCACCCCACGCTGACCGGCGGCGGCGAGGTCCGCCTGCGCCCGCGGCGGTCCGGCGGCGGCGCGGGTCCGGTGGTCGCGGCGCTCGGCGGCTCGATGCGTGGCGGCGGGGATCTGCCCGAGGGCCGGGTCTGGCTCAAGGGCGACGGCGTGAACGCGGTCGGCGGCCGCTGGAACCTCAGCGTCGAAGCCGGCTTTGGCGAGCACCTGACCTGGGACGAAGCCCCGCCCATCGCCGTCAAGGGCCGCCTGCGCGGCCCCGTGGGTCGCGTGCTCGACCTGGGCATCGAGGCCCGCTGGGAGGGCCTGCCTCCGCGCGGCGTCCCGCTCGGTCTGCCCACCCCGCTCGAGCTGCTGGCCCCTGACGGCTACGGCGTCGCGCGCGCCCACGTCGGTCTGCGCGCGGGCCCCCTGCACCTCGTGCTCGACGGCGGCCCCACGGTCCAGCGGGTCGAAGGCGACGTGCTGCGCTACGGCGGTGTCGGCAAGCTTCGTGCCTCCGCGCCTGTCGCCAAGGTCCTGAACATCTCCGGGGTGCTGCTCGGCGCCAGCTTCGGCTCCTCCTGGGCGGCCGGCGGTGGCGCGGGCGTGGGCGTTGACGTCGGGCCGCTCGACGCGGAGCTCTCGGGCACGCTGCTTCGCCACCGCGGCCTGGACCACGCCGCCGCCTGGGTCGGCGAGGGCCGCTTGCGTGCCGGCGTCCTGCTGCCGCTGCCCTCGGGCGCGGTCGCACCCCGGGTGCGCATCTACGGTGAGGTGGCCGGCGGCGCCGATCGCCTGCTCGACGGCTGGGTTCGCGGCGGGGTCGGCGTCGACCTCGGAGCGCGCAGCACCGGGCGTCGGAAGGCAGGTCCGTCGTGAGGTCCCTCCTCCTGCTCGCGGCCGCCGTTGCCGGACTGACCTTCGTGGCCCTGGCCTCCGCCAGCGACCCGGAGCCCAAGCCCGCGGTCATCGACCCGTTGCCCTTCGACCACGCGGAGCACAAGGCGGAGTTCGCTCGCCTTCAGCTCGGCTGCATGGACTGCCACGCCTTCGGCGATCCCGCGAACGCCCCCGCATCGACCGCCCCGGAGGCCGCGCCGCACGAGCCTTTCGTCGACGAGTCCATCCCGGTCAACCTGGCCATCTGCCACGGCTGCCATCGCGGCGAGGCCACCCGCGCCTCCGAGGGCTCGCCCGGCGTCTGCGCCACCTGCCACCCGGACGCCAGTGAGCTCGTACCGGACACCCACGGCCCGTCCTGGATGCAGGAACACGCCCCCGAGGCCCGCTCCCTCCAGGCCGACTGCTCCGAGTGTCACTCGCGCTCCGTCTGCGTGGACTGCCACGAGGCCCGCGGCGCCCTGGCCCGCTCGCCCCACGGCGTTGGCTTCCGCTCGCTGCACGGCATCGAGGCGCGCCTTGACCCGGGCTCCTGCTCGACCTGCCACACGGCCGAGACCTGCACGACCTGCCACACCACGGGGGCGACGCCGTGGTAGTCCTCCGCCGAACGCTGTCGCTTCTGGCGCCCCTGCTGCTGTTGGCGGCCTGCGCCGAACCCTGTGAGGAAACCTCGATGCTCGAATCGGTCGGCGGCATGGTCGTCGTGCAGGACGAGCACCCCGACGCCTGGGAGCGCTCGGACTGCGAGTCCTGCCACGCGCTGCCCTCGCTGCACCGGCAGGCCTGTGCCGAGGAGATCGACTTCGAAGGCGTGCGCGGCATCGTCTCGGCCGAAGGCTACGAGTCCTGCTCGTCCTGCCACGGTGGCATGGGGGTGGAGCCATGAGGACCCCCGTCCTGCTGCCCCTGCTGGGGCTGACCGCGCTGCTGGCCGTCTCGGCTGCGCAAGGCCAGGGCACGCCCGAGGCCCCGCCGACCCGCGTCGACAACCCGCACAGCCGCGCGGATGCCTGCGGCGCCTGCCACGACGCCGCCACCCCCGACGGCGCAGTCGGCGCGGCCCGGCCTTCGGTGGAGAACTGCCTCGCATGCCACCCCGACGCCGACATGCACCCCGTGAACGTCGTGCCCAGCGAGGTGGAGGTGCCTGGCGACTGGGTCCTCGAGGACGGCAAGGTCGTGTGCGCCACCTGCCACGCCGAGCCCTCCTGCGACGCGGAGCGTTCGCGTGAGGTGCCCTGGTTCCGGGGCGGACCGGTCCAGGAGACGAAGGAGTTCTGCTTCCGCTGCCACGACGCGAGCGGCTACGCACGCCAGGACCCGCACCACCCCGAGGGCGAGGAGGACACGACCTGCTCCGCCTGCCACTCGGGCAACCCGCGCAGCGACGCCTCCCCCATCGATTCGCGGCTGCGCGTCTCGCCCGGGCGGGTCTGCGCCGAGTGCCACGAGAGCCCGATCCACCGCGGCGTGCTCGCCCACCTGGGCATCGTCATGAAGCCCGAGCAGGCTGCAACCCTGCCGGCTGATCTCCCGCTCGACTCCACCGGCGCCATCCAGTGCTGGACCTGCCACGACGTGCACGGTGACGTCGGCGAGGTCAACGCCGCCCGCCTCGCCCCCCGCGAGGCCCGTGCGTCGCGCGCCCTCAAGGACCTCGCTCGTGCCGGACACCCGCCGGCGGCGAAGCGGGACGCAGCGCACCCCGCGCTGCTCGCCCTGCCGATCACCAACGACGCGCTCTGCAGCGCCTGCCACGGAGACGGCGGATGACCGCCCTCGCCCGCGCCCTCGCGTTGATCCTGCTTGTCGCGACGGGCTGCAACTCGAGCCCCGTCGTGGACCTGCTCGAAGGCATGCCCGTGCTGGAGGTCTCCGACGATCGCGTCGCCGTGCC
>JAJDAI010000998.1 GCA_029261955.1 Deltaproteobacteria bacterium
CGCGATGGCGGAGGACCGCTTCGAGCGAGCCGACGTGTTCCTGGGCATCGGGATGCTGCTCGAGAACCTGGCTCGCACCTGGACTGGGGTCGACGAGTTCGTCGAGTCCAGCATCCGCCACCGGGAGATGGACCACGTCGACGGCGCCCGGGTCGCGAAGCTCGCGCAGCAGCGCAGCTCGGTCATCTTCGAGCTGGAGCGGATCGTGCTCGACCTGGGCGCGTTCCTGGACCTCCAGCGAGGCGAGGACGCCTTGGACCAGGCGGCCGCGCTCGAGCCGGCCATGGCCGACCTCGCCGACCTGCTGCGACAGGCCGGTGAGGGCAAGCCCGTGGACCAGGCGGTCGCGCAGGCCCTGAAGGAGCTCCAGCAGCGCATCGCTGAGCTGGCGGCGAAGCTCGCTGAGCGCAGCCCCGGGCCCGACGACGGCTTCCTCAACCAGCTGCCGCAGGACCTGGACGCCGAGGCCGTCGACGAGATCAGCAAGCTCATCGAGGAGGGTCGTTTCGACGAGGCGATCGAGAAGCTCCAGCAGGCCATGGAGGCCTTGGACAAGACCGTGCAGGCCCTCGAGGCGGAGCGGAACCAGATCGCCGGCGGGCAGCGCATGGAGGACCTGCAGGCCGAGTTCTCGGAGGCGATCGCCGAAGCGAAGGAGCTCGAGCAGGCGCAGGAGCAGGTCATCGCCGAGACGGAGGACCTGGAGCGTCGCTTCGGCAGCGGGGACGGCCTCGACCCCGAGACCATGGAGGCCATCGAGCAGGACATGGCGCGGCTGCGCGAAGAGATCGGCCAGATCAGCCCGAAGGGGCTTCCCGAGCGCGACGCGCTCGCCCTCAAGCGGTGGGAGCGGATGGCCGCCGCCTGGTCAGTGCGCATGCAGGAGGCCTTCGCCCAGGGCTCGCTCGCGGAGTCCGCCGACTTCGCCCGGACCACGGGCAACTACGCGGGAGAGATGGGCACGGAGCTGGAATTCCGGCAGGGCGGGAGCCCCAGCGAGCGGGCGGCCGCGGAGAAGCGCGCCGAGGCCGCGCAGGCCCTGGCCGAGGACATCGCGCAAAAGCTCGAGCAGGGCGTCGAACGCGCGCGTCGGGCCCGGGCCCAGGCCGCAAAGGCAGGCCAGGGGACCCAGGCGCGGGAGGCCGGCGTGCAGGACGGCGTGCGGGGGCTGCGCGAGCGCATGGGGGCCAGCGGCTCCTCCGCCTTCAACCCCGTCTCGGGTCGCGAGAACCTGCAGAGCGCCGAGCAGCTGATGGAGAAGGCCGGATCGCGCCTGCGCAGCGGACGGGCGGGCCGCGCCCTGGCCGCCGAGCGCGACGGGCTCAAGCAGCTCCAGTCCTTCCGGCAATCCCTCGAACAAGCCGGCGAAGCCATGGAGTCGGGCGGCCGCATGGGGCAGGGATCGAACGGCAGACGGGGGAGGCCCGGCCAGCAGGGCTCGACGAGTCCCTACACCCGCGCCGACGCGCTCAACGGCGAGGCCGATCAAGGCCGCGACGTGGAGCTGTCCGACCCCGACGACTTCGTCTCTCCCGAGGCCTTCCGCAAGCTGGTGCAGGAGGGCGCCGCCTCGGACGCGCCCGAGCGCTACCGGCCCATCAACCGGGGCTACTACGAGGAGCTGGTCCGATGAGCCCCCTTCGTCTGGCTGGCCTGCTGTGCCTGTCCTCGCTCCTGCTGGCCTCCGCCGCGCCGGCCGCGCCGAGCGCGGGGGAGCAGGTCATCGAGCTGCTGGAGCGCGCCCGCATCGAGGACGCGAAGCGCCTGCTGTCCTCGCTGGACGAAGCCGACCCCTGGACCCCCTTCGCCCGCGCGACCTGGGCCTTCCACCGGGGGGCCTACGCGGACGCCGTCCAGCTCCTGCCGGCCGAAGGCGAGCACGCCGAGCAGGACCGCCGGCTCCACTGGCTCCGAAGCCGGCTGCCGGGCGCCTACGCGGCCACCGAGGGCATGCAGGAGCGCAGCGAGGACCACTTCATCTACCGCTGGGCGGCGGGCGTGGACGAGGCCCTGGTGGCCTACGCCGCCGACGCCCTCGAGGGGCAGTTCACGGTGCTGTCCGATCTGCTGGGCGTGGAGCCGAGCGACCCGACGGTCGTGGAGTTCTTCCCCACCGTCGACTCCTTCGTCCGCGCCTCGGGCCTGCCCCCGGAGTGGGTGCAGACCACGGGCACGGTCGCCATCGCGAAGTGGGACCGCATGCTGATCGTGTCCCCCATGAACATGCCTCGGGGCTACCCCTGGATGGACACGCTGGCGCACGAGTACACGCACCTGGCGCTGGCCCGGGCGAGCCACGACCACGCACCCATCTGGTTCCAGGAGGGCTCGGCGAAGGTCCTGGAGTCGGCCTGGCGGGGCGGCGGTCTGGACACCTGGCTGGACGCGTACTCCGAGACCCTGCTCGCAGCGGCGATCGACGGGGACTCCCTGATCCCCTTCTCGTCGATGCACCCCTCCATGGCGGCCTTGCCGAGCGCCCGCGAGGCCGGCCAGGCCTTCGCCCAGGTCGCCTACGCGGTGTCCTGGCTCCTGAAGGAGGCCGGCGACGAGGGCTACCGCCGCGTGGCGCTCGGCACGGCGCGCCACGGCGACGTCATGCGGGCCATCGACGAGGTGCTGGGCCGCACGGGCGGCTCCTTCGAGAAGCGCTACGCGAAGCAGATCGCGCGCGCTGGCCTCCAGCGTCGGGCTGTGCTGCCCGATCGAACGATCACCCTGGCCGAGGGCGCCGCGAAGCCGCTCGACGAGCGCGCGCAGGAGCTGGACCCGGTGCTGATCGCCGACCGGCGCATGCAGGATCTCACGCGCGTGGGCGACATGCTGCGGCTCCGTGGCCACAACGAGGC
>JAJDAI010000999.1 GCA_029261955.1 Deltaproteobacteria bacterium
CGCGGAGGCGTCCTCCAACCAGGGCTCCACCGTGATGGCGCTGCCTCCTTGCAGGATCACGATCGTCGGGGCCTCGGAGGCGGCCTGGGAGATGAGCAGCTCGTCCTGTTGGTGCAGCCGCAGCGTCTTCCGATCGCCGTGGGACGCCAGGTACTCACCCTCGTCCTCGGAGGTCAGCCCCACGACCACGACCGCCACATCCGCGCCCGCCGCCTGCTCCGTGATCGTCCAGCCGGAGTCGGCCAGGGCCTCCGCCAGGGTCACGACGTGCGACGGCGCGACGTTGCTGGACCCGGTGTCGCCGGTGTTCGCGGCGTCGGCCAGGGGGCCCAGCAGCGCGAGGGTTCCCCCCGTCTCTGGATCCAGCGGCAGCACCCCGGAGTTCTTCAGCAGCACCGTCGCCCGGGTCGCGACCTCCCTCGCGAGGGCCAGGTGCTCATCGGACTCGATGACCGCCGGGTCCCCCTCCAGCTCCCGCAGCCCGAAGCAGAGCTGCACACGCAGGATCCGCCGCACGGCCGAGTCGATGGCCGCCTCCAGCTCGGGGTTGGGCAGCAGCTCCCAGATCTCGGCCCCGTAGACCCGCGCGAAGGGCATCTCGATGTCCAGGCCCGCCCGCAGCGCGGCCTCGGTGTCGTGCATGCCCAGGTACCAGTCGGACTCCACCAGACCCAGGAAGCCCCACTCGTCCCGGAGCAGGTCCCGCAGCAGCGGCGCGTTCTCCGAGCAGAAGGCCCCGTTCACCGAGTTGTAGGCCGACATCACCGTGCCCACGCCTGCGTCCACGGCCATCTTGAAGGCGGGCAGGTAGACCTCCCGCAGGGCGCGGTCGTCCACCAGCACGTCCACCGTGAAGCGGCTGTTCTCGATGCTGTTGGCCGCGAAGTGCTTCACCGAGGCGACGACGTGCTCCTGCGCGCCCTCGATGAAGGCGGCCCCGAACAGGCCCACGTGCAGGGGGTCCTCGCCGTAGGTCTCCTGACCCCGGCCCCAGCGCGGGTGGCGCAGCACGTTGACGGTCGGGGCGAGCAGCACGTTGGCGCCGTAGGCGGCGGTCTCGGCGCCCATCGCGCGGCCCACGCGACGCTCCAGCTCGGGGTCCCAGGTGGCGCCGCGCGCGGATCCGACCGGGAAGGCCGTCGCGGGCCCCACGGCGGCGCTGACCCCGCGCGGCCCGTCGACCATGCGCAGCCCCGGCAGGTTCTCCACGCCCGGCGTCGGGTAGATGCCCTCGACCGGGGTGGGCTCCAGGCCGGCCATCTGGGCGATCTTCTGATCGAGGGTCATGCCTTCGAGCAGCTGCTCCACGCGGACATCGACCCCATCGGGATCGGCCTGGCACCAGCCCGCCAGCGGCGAGGGGGGCGGATCGGGCGGGGGCTCTTCGACCACGGGGCACCCCAGGAGGAACAGGAACAGCAGCCTCATCGGCTCAGGATGGCACGTCCTTGGGCGGCGCCCGCCGGTCGGTCAGCCAGTCCTCCCCCGCGATCGTGCCCACGGTCGCGGTCAGGAGGGAGACGTGCTCCACCCCGTCGATGCCCAGCAGCTCGTGCATGAGGCCGTCGTACCAGGCGCCCATGCAGGTGCAGCCCAGGCCCAGGGCCGTCGCGGCGAGGGCCAGGTTCTCGGCCACGTGACCCGAGTCCCACCACAGGTAGCGGTAGGTGCGCTCGTAGTACTTCGCGCGGCAGCGCTCGATGACGCCCGTCCAGACGAAGTTCACGCCCGAGTGCCGGCACATCTCCTGGTCGAGCAGCGCCTCGGTGCCCGCGTCCCGCAGGTCCTCCAAGCGCAGGCCCTCCAGGGCCCAGCCGCGCACGTCCAGGTGGTAGAGCCCGCGCTCCAGCCCCTGCACGTTGTTGACGATCAGGTAGGTCTCCAGCGGGTAGAGCGCCCCAGCGGAGGGGGACGTGCGCAGCTGGTAGTCGCCCATGTCCGCGGTGACGCCCTGGGTGGCCCAGAGCAGCACGTTCAGCTGGTTCAGCGTCATGGGCTGGTCGAGGAAGTTGCGCTTGCTGCGCCGGCCTTCCAGGACCGACCAGAGCGACGGTGCGTCGGGGAAGTCAGGCTTCCCCAGCTCGATGCGCACCGCCGCATCTGGGTAGGTCAGGTAGGTCTCAGGTCGGTTGGCCCGGTCGTAGGTCCGGTCCTTCCAGCCCTCGTCCATCTCCTCAGGAGCGTAGGACGTGGCCTGCATGTATTCGTCGCAGATGCGACGCCACTCAGGATGCACGGGGGCTCCCGGTCAGGGGTTGAAGGGGTCGAGCTGGCTACTGAAGGGGGGCTGCATCACGGCAGCACCGAATCCCAATTCATCCCCAGTCGAAGGCGATGTCGAAGATGTAGCGCTCGGTGACCGTGTTCACGGGTTGGGTGAAGAAGCAGGAGCCGCGGCCGACGATGCCGTCATCAGCCGACTGGGGCGGGAAGAGCGGGTTGTCCTCGGGGCCGTCGGAGTACTCGGTGTAGGCATCCGCGACCCACTCGTAGACGTTGCCGCCCAGGTTGTAGACGCCCTCGACCGACTGGCCGGTGGGGTGGCTGTCCACGGGATCGATGTAGCCCGAGCCCACCGACGGCACATTGATCAGCTCGGCGGTGAAGGGCGCGTCGCCCCAGGGGTTGGGGCGGTTCTGGTCGCCGGGGCCGTTGGCCGCGCGCTCCCACTCGGCCTCGGTGCAGAGGCGGGCGCCGTTGTAGGCGCAGTAGTTGAAGGCCTGGGTGTAGTTCTTGCCGTTGACGGCGTAGTCCAGGCAGGCCTTGCGGTCGGGCCAGCAGTGGTCCGGGTAGTGGTTCACGACGGTCTGGACGTCGCGCTCTTCCTCGTCCCACTCGAGGCCGTTGCGGGTGCAATCACCGTCGTCGACGCAGCGCTCGTAGCGCTCGAGGCTGACCTCGAACTTGTCGATGCAGAAGGCGTCGACGGTGACCTCGTGGGGCGGGCGGTCGTCGCCGCTGAGCCAGGTGGTGCCCTCGTGGGGACCATCGGTCGAGCCCATGATGAAGGTGTCTTTTTCGATGAGGACCTGCTCGCAGTGATCGCCCACGCAGTTCTCGTGGGGTTCGCAGGTCAGCTCGACGTCTTCTTCCGTGGAGTCGTCGTCGTCGTCGTCGCCCCCGGGTCGGGGGTCAGGACAGCCGTACAGGGTGAGCACCCCGATCACGGCCAAGGCAAAGAAGCGCATGGTTCCTCCCAGAATCAGACGTCATGGGGTGGACCCAGCGCCATGCGTACAC
Organism: Deltaproteobacteria bacterium; assembly: GCA_029261955.1. Taxonomy (GTDB): domain Bacteria; phylum Myxococcota_A; class UBA796; order UBA9615; family UBA9615; genus CALCXL01. Next base: position 3,241 of record JAJDAI010000999.1, read on the forward strand.
GCTCCCGCAGGCGCGACAACGCAAACATGACAACGGTCAGCGGTGGTGAATACCCTTCACATCTGGTGGTTGGGCTACGGTCCCGCCATGCGATGGATCCTGCTCCTCCTCCTGCTCGCCGCTTGCCCCGAACGCCCCCTGGACGACGACGACGATTCGGCGGACGACGACGATTCGGCGGACGACGACGACTCGGCCGATGACGACGACGTCACCGACGACGACGACGTGGCCGACGACGACGACGGCACCGACGACGACGACGTGGCCGACGACGACGACAGCCTCAGCGATCCCTGCTTGGACGCCCTGCGGCAGACCAACGTCGGTTGCGAGTTCTGGGCCGTCGATCTCGACAACGCCGAGAACATCGTCGACGACGCCGCAGGCGCGCAGTTCGCCGTCGCGGTGGCCCACGCGAGCCCCGAGGCCGAGGCCTTCGTCGAGGTGCACATCAACCTCGCCGACCCGGGCCAGCCGCTCAGCCTCCAGCTCGTCGACTCGGTGACCATCCCGCAGGGCGGCCTGCACATCTTCGAGCTGCCGCGCCGGGACGTGGACGGCGAGAACATCACCACCCACACCGACGACGGTCCGCAGACCTGGCTGAGCTCGCGCGCCTTCCGCATCACGAGCACGGCGCCGGTGGTGGCCTACCAGTTCAACACGCTGGACCAGCAGTTCAGCAACGACGCCTCGCTGCTCCTGCCGACCAACGCGCTGGGCAGCGAGCACCACGTCATCAGCTACTTCCCCGGCGCGCCCACCGACTTCCTCGGGGCGCCCGCCAACCGCGGCTACGTGACGGTCGTCGGCGCCATCGAGGACACCGAGGTCACCGTCACGCCCAGCTACGACATCGCCGCCGGCGAGGGCGTGCCGGACATCGGCGGGGGGATCGGGATCCTGGCGGGCACCTCGGCGACCTTCACCCTGGGTCCCTTCGACGTGCTCAACCTCGAGACCCCGCTCATCGATCTCTTCCAGTTCCCGCCGCCTCCGATCCCCGATCTCACGGGCACGATCGTCACGAGCCTGGGCCCCGTCGCCGTCTTCACGGGCGTGGACCTGACCTCCGTGTCGACGGTGGACAACGGCGACGGCTGCTGCGCCGAGCACATCGAGCAGCAGGTCATGCCGACGGGCGCCATGCGCAACGACTTCGTGGTCAGCCACTCCGCGGTCCGCTCGTCGACGACCCCCGAGAACGACATGTACCGGGTCCTCGCCATCGACCCCGGCACCACCGTGACGACGAACCTGCCGGGCGGCGACGCCAGCTTCACCCTCGGCGCGGGCGAGTTCCGGGAGCTGGTGACCAACGGCGGCTTCGTGCTCGAAGCGAGCGACCCGGTGCACGTCGCCCAGTTCCTGGTCCAGGGCACCGACGTGCCGAGCGGGGCCATCGGCGATTCGTCCCTGCTCTACGTGCCGCCGGTCGAGCAGCGCCGCGCCTCCTTCATCTTCACGACGGGCGAGGGCTTCAGCCGCAACCACGCCGTGATCAGCATGGTGCAGGGCACGCAGGTGACCATCGACGGGCTGGACATCGGCGACCCCGCGGCGGACTGCGGGTCCGAGACCGTGGACGGCGTGCTGAACGGACAGACCTACGTAAGCGTCACATGCGACATCGTGGACGGCGTGCAC
>JAJDAI010001000.1 GCA_029261955.1 Deltaproteobacteria bacterium
CTCGGAGGACTTCGCCGAGGCGGTGCGGGTGGAGAAGGCGCGCTTGCTGAGGGAGGGGCTGCCGGTTCGGGCGGGCTGGTTCCTGGAGGGCTTGGCGGGCGCGTTTCGGGCGGGAGCCTGACCCCAACCGGGCACCGCAGATCCCGTTCGATCCGGCACACCCCCTGCTGTACCCGTCTCCGCGGCACCCCCCAGGAGACCCTCCATGCGCCTCGCTTCCTTCGCCCTCGTGGCCCTGCTCCCCGCCTGCACCCCGTCCGCGGGGGAGGTCGTCGACACCCAGCAGCTCAGCCTGCTCCTCGGCATCGACAGCCCCGACGCCATCGGCTTGAGCATCGATCCTGTGGACGGCACGCGGTACCTGCTGGACGCGAACGCGGGGCTCTTCGAGCTGGACGGGGACGACGCGACCGCGATCCTCGCGCTGGACGCCTTTCCCGAGGCGGACGTGCCCGTCCGCTCCTCCTGGACCGACCTCGCCGCGCTGGGCGACGGCCGCTTCGCGCTGACGGCGCAGACCCAGGGCTTCCTCCTGGATCGGGACGCGGGGAGCCTGACGAGGCACTTCTGCTACGTGCCCGGCTTCATCGAAGACCAGCCCGCCTTCGACCAGATCACCCAGAGCCTGACCTACGACCCCGCCGCGAACCTGCTCTACGCGCAGCCGCAGACCTTCGAGCAGGAGAGCGGCGAGATCACCTCCGCCGAAGTCGGCATGTTCGACCCCGACGGAGGCGGCGACCTGGCCTGGTTCAGCCTGCCCGACACCGACTACGAGGCCGGCGGCCTGGCCGTGGACGCAGACGGCGACCTCATCGCTGCGTGGGACGACGCGCTCTACCGCATCAGCCTCGCAAGCGACCCGCAGAGCGGGACCGGCGACGCCGAGTTCGAGCTGCTGGGCTCCCTGGCCGAAGCAGGCATCCGCGAGGCCTCGGGCCTGGCCTTCGACCCGGCGACCGGGCACCTGCTGATCCTGGACACCGGCGCGGACCTGTTGGTCGAATACGCGCTGGACTGAGCTACTTCTTCAGCGCGCTCGGCTCGATGCCGTGCTCGTCGATCTTCCGCTTCAGCGTGTTGCGGTTGATGCCGAGCAGCTTCGCCGCCTGCACCTGGTTTCCTCGGGTCCGACGAAGCACGAGCTCCAGCAGGATCCGCTCGGCGGTTCCGACGACCAGGGGGTGCAGGTCGGAGCGCAGCCCACCCATGGGCTCGGGGAAGCTGCGCACGACGGGCGCGAGGTGGCGGCTGAGCAGCTCCTCGAAAGACTCATCCGCGGCGGCGCGGCGGGGACCTCCCCGCGGCCCGTCCAGGTCCTCCGCCCGGATGACCGGCCCGTGGGCGAAGGTCGAGGCGCGGACGAGCATGTTCTCCAGCTCGCGCACGTTCCCGGGCCAGGTGTAGTCCTGAAGCCAGGCGATGGCGTCGTCGCTGAGGGAGCGCCTCGGTCCGGCGGTCTCGCGCACGGCCTTGCCGAGCAGCCACTTCGCCAGCAAGGGGATGTCCTCGATGCGCTCGCGCAGCGGCGGCAGCTCGATGCCCAGCACGTTCAGCCGGTAGAAGAGGTCGCCCCGGAAGCGGCCGCCGCGCACCTCCTCGGCCAGGTCGCGGTTGGTGGCGACGACGATGCGCGCGTCCACCCTCACCTCGCGGTCGGCGCCCACCGGGTAGAAGGCCTTGCTCTCCAGCACCCGGAGCAGCTTGCTCTGCAGGCTGAGCGGCATCTCGCCGATCTCGTCCAGGAACAGCGTGCCGCCGTCCGCCGCGTGGAACTTGCCCGCGCGCGCGCCCTGCGCCCCCGTGAAGGCGCCTCGGGAGTGGCCGAAGAGGTCCGCTTCGAGCAGCTCCGAGGGAATGGCAGCCGCGTTGACCGCGACGAAGGGCCCCTTCGAGCGGTCGCTCTCCTCGTGCAGGATCCGGGCGACGAGCTCCTTGCCGGTGCCGCTCTCGCCCGTGACCAGCACGGAGTGAGGTGACGGCGCGGCGCGGCCGATGGCCTTGAAGACGCGCTGCATCGCCGGCGAACGCCCGTAGAGCGTGCGCGTGCCCTCGGCCTGCGGCGGCCCGTCCTGGAGCGGGCGCTCGCCCTCGGGGGCGCGGTCGGCGGCGGCGCGCAGCACCAGCTCCTCGAACTCGCCCAGGTCGAAGGGCTTGCAGAGGTAGTCGTAGGCGCCGCCCTTCATCGCTTCGATGGCGTTGGCCATCGTGTTCTGGGCGGTGATGACGATGACGTGCGGCGGGCGGGTCCTGGCCTTCGCCTCGCGGAGCAGGGTCAGGCCCGAGCGCCCCGGCAGGTTGATGTCGGCGACGAGCACGTCCCAGTCCTCGGACTCGATGGCCTGGGATGCGCGATCCCCGTCACTGACGGTCACGACCTCGGCCACGGCGCCCAGGGCCTTGCGCAGGACCAGGCGGAGGCCGGCTTCGTCTTCGGCGATCAGGACGCGGGGGGTGGGCATGAGGCGCGCATCAGACCGCGGCGGGGACGCGCCGTCCAGGGGCCTCCCGGATCGGCGCGGGACGAGGGGCTGGCTTCGCGCTCGCCCAAGCCCGCCGGAGCCTCAGGCTCCCCCGCCCTCAGGTGGCCGGCACCCGCCCCGCCCACGGATCCTCGACCTCCGGAAGGGCCGGCAGGCGCTGGCTCAGCAGCACCGTAAAGCGCGCACCCTGGCCCGGTCGGGGGTCGACCTGGAGCAGGCCGCGGTGCTCGTCGATGCTGAGCCGCGCGACGAAGAGGCCCAGGCCGGTGCCGTCGACCTTGGTGGTCGCGAAGGGCACGAAGAGCTGGCCGACGCGGTCCAGGGGGATGCCCTCGCCGTCGTCCTCCACGTCCAGGCGCAGGGTCGGCCCGCGGTCGACGTCCGGGTCCACCAGCCGCCCCGCAGGATCGACGCGCGTGCGCACGAGGACCCGGCTTCGGGCCGCCTCGCAGGCGTTGCGCAGCAGGTTGCCGAGGGCCTCGCCGAGCCGCTCGGGATCGCCCTCGATGGCGGGCAGCGAGGGATCGAGGTCCACCTCGAAGTGCAGGCCCTCCCCGCTGCGGGCGCGGGCGGCGGCGACCTCTTCGCGCACCAGCGCGTTCAGGTCCACAGGCTTCACGGACAGCGGACGCGGGCGGCAGAAGGACATGAGCCGCTCCACCTGCACATGAATTCGATCGGCCTCCTGAATGATCAGCCCGGTCAGTTCGTCAAAGTCCGCAGGCGTGCTGCCACGCCGCAGCAGCTGGGCGGCACCGCGGATGCCGCTGAGCGGGTTGCGGATCTCGTGGGCCATGCCCGCCGCCAGGCTGTTCAGCCAGGTCAGGCGGCGTTGGAAGTCCAGGCTCGCCGGCTCGGGATCGACGTCGGGACCGAGCGCGAGAACGACCTGCTGCGGCTGGGGACCCGGGGTGCCACTGATGCTGAGCCGTCCGTCGATCCCGAGGCGCTCCCAGCGCACCCGCCGCGCGCGGCAGGAGGCAGCTCCAGCGAGCACGCGGGCCACGACCTCGCCCGCCTCGGCGGGGAGAATCTCGCCCAACTCGGCGCCCTCGATGGCGCGCATGGACAGGGACAGGACCTCGGCCGCGCGCGTGGTGGCCTGCACCACCCGGCCGTTTTCGACCAGCAACACGCCGTCCAACAAGTGCTCGATGAGGGACACCGCTCGCCTCCCGGGAACGCCCGCTTCTACCAGTGCGCTGCACAGAGCGTCGAACGCTCAATTGGCAACCCCACCCGTGGGAAAAATGTGACAATATTGGCGACGATGTCCGTCCGACCCCTGCCACTGCTCTTCGTCGCCCTCGCGTTGGCCCTCGCCGCGCCCGCGGCGCAGGCTGGAACCGACGAGGGCGCGCCCCTTCGAATCCAGGGGAAGAAGAAGAGGCTGAAGCCGCCGCCCCCGCCCTTCGGGCTCAAGCGGCGCGCCAAGAAGGAGGACCTGCGCCTCGACATCCTCGACCGCATCCGCTGCGAGGGTGAGGACGCCGCGACCTGCTTCCTCGAAGCCGACTTCACGCAGGCTGCGGCCGAGCGCGACGCCCGAGACGAAGAGATCGAGTCGCTGCTGACCGAGGTGCTCAACGGGCTGCAGGCGCACGAGGGCGAGAAGATCCGGGAGGCCGTGGCCGAGCTGGAGGCGGAGAAGGCCGAGGAGGTCGGCTACTTCGGCGCCTCGGACCACCTGATCCACCCCTCGACCGACCTCTACTCGGACCCCTTGAAGGCCTACCTCGACCGGCCGAACCTGCACCTCGACCAGGTCGACCCGCGGGACTTCGACTACCCCATCGTGCTCAACGCGCGCGTCCAGAACTGGATGGTCTACTTCCTGACCCGCGGGCGCAGCTGGTTCGTGAAGTGGCAGGGCCGGAGCGAGCGCTACCGCCCCCTCATCGTCCCCGCGCTGCGCGAGGCAGGCCTGCCCGAAGACCTGCTCTACCAGTCGATGATCGAGTCGGGCTTCAACCCCTACGCCACCTCCCGGGCGGCGGCGGTCGGGGTGTGGCAGTTCATGCCCCGGACGGGCGAGTACTACGACCTCACCCTGGACT